>DASSQU010000321.1:0-9172 GCA_035702325.1 Steroidobacteraceae bacterium | reverse complement strand
GACACCACGCTCGAGCAGCTCGCGCGCCTGCCGACGCCGTTTCGTGCCGGCGGCAGCGTCACCGCCGGCAACGCCTCGGGAGTGAACGACGGGGCCTGCGCGCTGCTCATCGCCTCCGGGGAGGCGGCGCAGCGCGCCGGGCTCACGCCGCGCGCACGCATCGTGGCGGCCGCCACCGCCGGAGTTGCGCCGCGCATCATGGGCATGGGCCCCGCGCCCGCCACGCGCAAGGTCCTCGCGGTGGCGCGCCTCGCACTCGGCCAGCTCGACGTGATCGAGCTCAACGAGGCGTTTGCCTCGCAGGCGCTCGCCGTGCTGCGCGAGCTCGGTCTGCCCGACGATGCGCCGCAGGTGAACCCGAACGGCGGCGCCATCGCCCTCGGTCATCCGCTCGGCATGTCGGGCGCGCGCCTCGCCACCACCGCCACCGCGCAGCTCGGCGCGATCCGCGGCCGTTACGCGCTGTGCACCATGTGCATCGGCGTCGGCCAGGGGATCGCGCTCATCCTGGCGCGGGTGTGATCCACGGCAGAGAGCCGAGGTCGAGGTTGCCGCCGCTCAGCACCAGTCCGACCCGCGCACCGCGCACCGCGAGCGCTCCGGCGGCGATCGCCGCCCACGGCACGGCGCCCGAGGGCTCGACCACGATCTTCATCACTTCCCACAGCTGGCGCATGGCCGCGACGATCGCGCTGTCGGGCACGGTGACGATGTCGTCGACGTAGCGGCGGATTTCCGCGAACGGCCGCTCGCCGAGCGAGGCGCGCAGGCCGTCGGCGATCGTGTCGGGGTTCTCGTTCGGCAGGATTCGCCCGGCGCGCAGCGAGCGCGCCGCATCGTCCGCCCCGGCCGGCTCCACGCCGACGATGCGGATTGCCGGACGCAACGCCCGGGCGGCGACCGCGCAGCCGCCGAGCAGCCCGCCGCCGCTCACCGGGCAGAGCAGCAGGTCGAGATCGGGGACGGCGCCGAGCAGCTCCGCCGCCACGGTCCCCTGGCCGGCCATGACGCGCAGATCGTCGTAGGGATGAATGAGCGTCGCGCCGGTTGCCGCCAGCACCTCGGCCGCGGTGCGCTCGCGTGCCGCGAGCGTCGGCTCGCACCAGGTGATCAGGCCGCCGTAGCGCGCCACCGCCGCCCGCTTGGCCGCCGGGGTGTTGCGCGGCATGACGATGTGCGCCGGAACGCCCCGCAGCCGTGCGGCGCGCGCCAGCGCCGCGGCATGATTCCCCGAGGAATGGGTGGCGACGCCGTGGCGCACCTCGGCGTCGGTGAGGCTGAATACGGCGTTGGCCGCGCCGCGCGCCTTGAAGGCACCGCTCTTCTGGAAGTTCTCGCACTTGAAGTACAGCCGTGCGCCCGACTGCTCATCGAGCGTGGTGCTGGTCAGCACCGGCGTGGCGCTGACCCAGGGCGCGATGCGCGCGCGCGCCTCCTCGATCAGACTCCAGCTGAGGCCGGGGGTGGGGTTGCCCATGCCGCCGGCAGCATGGGCAGGCCGCTACAGGCCGTCAAGCACGTGGCCGGCGCTCACCGTGCAGGGGGCGGGCCGCTGCAGGCGGCCGTGGGCGGCGGCGCAGCGCTCGTGTTCTTCCAGCGTGAGCCGGCCGAGTGATGCCGCCGCATTGACGAGCGGCGGATTCGCGGCACCTGCGGCCGACACCGGCCACAGCAGCGAGCGGATGGCATCCACCGTGAGGCGCTGCGGCGCTGCCGACATGAGCAGCGCGATCACGCCACTCAGCTCGGCTGCCGCCACCGACGTTCCCGACTCGAAGTCGTACTGGGAACCGGGCCGCAGCGTGAGCACGTGCTGTCCCGGAGCGGCGAACGCGCCGCGGGGCACGACCCCCTCGCTCGGCGCGGCGCCGATCACTCCGGGGATCGCGCTCGGAAAGGCGGTGTCGCCGCCGGCGGCACCGACGAACACCACCCCGTGCCGCAGCCCCGCGTCGATGAGCGCGGTGAGCAGCGGGTCCGCGGGGCCGCCGAGGCTCAGATTCACGAGCGGCGCACCCGACTCGAGCGCTGCGGCGAGTGCCTGCGCGAGCGTGAGCGTGTTGCAGGTGGCGGCATCCGCGTCCGGCTCGAGTTGCCAGCAGGCCTCGAACACCTCGAGTTGCGCGAGCGGCGCGATACCGACGATGCCGATGTGGTTGTTGGCGACGGCGGCGATGATGCCGGCCATCGCGGTGCCGTGGCGCAGCGAGCCGAAGGCGCTGCGATGGGTACCGACGAAGGAGCGCGTGTGCAGGATGCGCCCGGCGAGATCCGGGTGACGGGCATCGACTCCGGTGTCGATGAGTGCGATGCGCACCCCGGCGCCCTCGGCCTGGCGGTGCGCGTCGGGGATGCCGAGCGCACCGAGGTTGGTCTGCAGATCGTACAGCGGGTCGTTGTAGGGAGGCGCGGCCGGCGGGCCGGCGAGCGTGTGGAACTCGTGCAGCGGCTCGGCGAGCAGCACCCGCCGGTCATGGGCGAGCGCCGCGAGCACCTCGGCCACGGGCCGCCCGTTGGTGATCTCGTAAATGACGCAATGCATGGACAGCGCGCGGATCGGCCAGTTCGCCACCTCGCGCAGCGAGTACGCTGCGGCGACGCTGCGCGCCTGCTGCTGCGCACTCTGTGCGACCCGGTAGCCGTCCCCCGAGTAACGCCGCCCGGTGGCGCCGGCGGGACCCGGCGGGGCCTCGGGCTGGTTGGCGAACGCGACCACTATCCGCGGCAGCTCGGCTGCGGAAGCGGCCGCGGCTGCCGCCGCCGGCACGGGCGCGCCGAGCCCGCCGCAGGCGGCCGGCCCGAGCAGCAGGATGCAGCGCACCAGCGGGCGCATCAGGGTTCCCGCGCCGGCGGTCCCGGCCCGCGCTGCGCCGCCGGCACCGCGTCCGCGCGCGGCTCGATCCAGCGCACGCGTGCATCGGCGCGCAGCCGCTCGCCGAGCGCGCCCAGGCGCTGCGCTGCGGCCGCCGGTGTCGCCGCTTGTGCAACCGGCGCGACGCCGAATACGCCGCTCGCGTCCGGACCCTCGACCACGCGCGCACCCGCCGAGCGCAGCAGGGCCTCGACCTCGCCGATGGTGAGCGAGCGCTCGAAGGCGACGTGCAGCACGTCGGCCCGCGGGCGCACCGTCTCGGTCTGCGTCGCGTAGCGCGGCTGGGACCAGCGGTAGGCGGTGCCGCCGAGCGCCACCACTCCCACGGCCAGCACGAAGCTTGCCGCCCAGGCGAGGCCGGGCGGGCGCCAGGCGTTGCCGGGGCGCGGCGTGCGGCCGGCCGGCGCCCGCGCGCTGTCCGAACGCGGCGCGCCGCTGCCATCGATGCGCTCGAGGAGCTTGCGCAGCGACGGCGCAGGCGCATAGGTGACGCGTTCCGGTTCGGTCAGGGCGCGGCAGATGAGCCGCTGCACGGCCGCCTCGCGCGCACAGCTATCGCAGCCACGCAGGTGCTGCTCGAGGCGCGCCCGCTCCGCGGGTGCGAGCCGTCCGTTGGCCAGCCACGGCAGCAGCAGCCACGACTCCTCGTGGGACATGGTGTCGGTCGCATTCATGACTGTGGACCCCCCGCCTGGCTGGCGCCGCCGGCCGGTCGTCCCGACAGCTCCGGCAGCAGCTTCTGCAGCTTGGCGCGCGCGTGAAACAGGCGCGTCTTCACCGTATTCACCGGGCAAGCCATGATGATTGCAATCTCCTCGCACGAGTGGCCGAGCTGGTAGCACAGCTCGACCGCGAGCCGCTGCTCGAGCGGCAGGCGGGCGAGGGCTGCGCCCAGCCAGTCACGCAGCTCCGCGTCCCGTGCCGGCTCCTCGCTGGTGAGTGGAATGAGCGGTGCCTGCAGGTTCAGATGCTGGCGGCTCCGCGAGGCGCTGCGGAACGCATTGCGCGCCTTGCGGTAGGCAATCCCCAGGATCCAGGTCGAGGGCAGCGAGTCGCCGCGGAACTCGCCCGCCTTGCGCCACACCACCCAGAAGGTATCGTTGATGATCTCCTCCGCCAGGTCGTAGCGGCGAGTGAGGCGTGTCAGGAACCGCGCCAGGCGGCGGTGATAGAGGTTATAGAGCTCCTCGAAGGCGCGCCGGTCGCGCAGCGCAACCCGCGCGATGAGCTCGACTTCGCGCGCCGCCGAACCGCCGCCGCGGCCGCCTGCTTCCACCGGCCCAGTTCCGCCGTAATTAGTTGCCATCTATACCGCGCCCTCAAGCGGTAAGTGTCCGCGCGCCAGGCGCAGGTTCTACGCGCCCGGCGCGCCCGGCCACTATCGGCGGGTACGCCGGCGGCGTCAAAACTGCCAGCTGACCGTCGCCGCCAGGTGGTTGGCGACCGGGTACGGGAACAGCCGTGCCGCGCGGCGCTGCGCCGCGAAGTAGCCGACATCGAGCCGCCAGCGCCGCAGCTGCCAGGCGAGACCCGCGTTGCCGTAGGCATAGCCGGTGGCCGCGCCCGGGCCCGGGCCACGGCCGCTCGTATAGTAGAAGCCGACACCGCCGGTGGCGAACAGATCGCGCACCAGCAGCCACTGGACGGCGCTGTCGGCGACGTAGGCGGGACTGCGTCCGAAGCGGTAATACTCCGCGGAGCCGTAGGCCTGGTAAGTGAGGTAACGGACCGCATTCGGGATCGCGCCGAGCGACAGCGTCCAGCGATCGAGCCAGGCGAAGGCGAGGTCGAGCTCCTGGTAGTCGTCCGCGCCCGCGGCGGCGTCGCCCACGAAGGAGTCGGCGCGCGCGCTGAGCGTCGCGCTCCAGGCGCTGCTGAGCGCGAAGCGCTGGCCGAGGTACAGCTGCAACTCCCCGGCCGAGCCCGGCACCAGGCGGCGGTCCCGGGTCGAAGCCCACACGCCGGCGAAGGTGCCGGCGCCGGTGGCGGCGTGCAGGTCCGCCTGCAGCGCCCCATGCCCGTCGCTCTCGGACACGCCGCGGTAGATGTAGTCGCTGGTCACGGCGACGTTGCCGCCGAGCACGGGCGCGCCGCTCTGGCAGCGGGCCGGGCCGGCCCACCACAGCGCCAGCAGGCAGCCGCTCAGCCATAGCGTCGTCGCCGGCGGCTTGCGCAGGCGCGAACGGCTCACGTTGTGGACGTATACTGCGAAAACCATGCAGAACCTGGCATCCGCCGACGGCGCGCCGCGCATTGTTGCAGACCTGCAGTGGCGCCGCGCGGCCGTGCGGTGAAGCGGGCGGTGTGCGTTCCCCGGACGGATGGCCCCCGGTGAGCCCGGAACTGCCGGACAGCAGCTGCGCGCTCGAGGGCGTCAGCGCCGAGGTCCCGGTCGAGCGCTGGTCGCAGGGCGCGCACGCGCGTACCACCGACCAGGTCGCCGAGGAGATGCCGGTGGCGCTCGTCTACCACGAGGTGCCGCACGTCGTCATGCTGGCGACGCCCGCCGACCTCGAGGACTACGCCGTCGGCTTCACGCTGAGCGAGGCCCTGGTGGCCCGCGCCGACGAGATTCGCGGCGTGGAGGTGACCCACGGTGCCGCCTCGGTCGACGTGCACATCACCGTCGCCTGGGAACGCTTCACGCAGCTGCTGCAGCGCCGCCGCAATCTCACCGGCAGGACCGGCTGCGGTCTGTGTGGCGCCGAGACTGCGGCGGATGCGATCCGCGAGAGTGGTCCGGTACCCGACGGCGTGCGCGTCGCCAGTCCCGAGCTGCACGCCGCCATCGAGCAGCTCGGGCCGCTGCAGCGGATCAATGCCCGCACCGGCAGCGTGCACGCTGCGGCGTGGGTGGTGCCGGGGCAAGGCATCCGCGTCGTGCGCGAGGACGTGGGGCGGCACAACGCCCTCGACAAGACCATCGGCGCGCTGGCGCGCAGCCACACGGACCTCTCCACGGGTTACATGCTGATCACCAGTCGCGCGAGCTACGAGATGGTGCAGAAGTGCACCACCGTCGGGATCTCGTTTCTGGCGGCGCTGTCGGCGCCGACCGCGTTCGCGGTGCGCCTGGCGCAGCGCTCGGGGCTCACCCTGGTCGCGTTTGCGCGCCGCGACCGGCACGTGCTGTATGCGCATCCGCACCGGCTGCTGTACCCGGCCGGGGGCGTCGCGGCCGGTACGACGGCCGCCGGCGGCAGCGGCGCGTGAGCCCCGGCGCGCAGGCGCCGCGCCGGGCGCTGATCTGCGGCTCGATGGCTTACGACACCATCATGGTGTTCGGCGACCGCTTCGCCAATCACATCCTGCCTGACAAGATTCACATGCTGAACGTCTCGTTCCTGGTACCGCAGCTGCGGCGGGAGTTCGGCGGCTGCGCCGGCAACATCGCCTACAACCTCGCGCTGCTCGGGGACGTCGGCTTGCCGATGGCCACGGTGGGACGCGACTTCGGTCCGTATCATGAGTGGCTCGCCGCGAGCGGCGTGCCCGCCGATCACCTGCGGGTGATCGAGTCCGAGCTCACCGCCCAGGCGTTCATCACCACCGACCTCGACGACAACCAGATCACCGCCTTTCACCCGGGCGCGATGCAGCACTCCCACGTCAACTGCGTGGCGCAGGCGGGCGATATCGCCATCGGCGTGGTGGCTCC
The DNA here is from genome assembly GCA_035702325.1 of Steroidobacteraceae bacterium. Taxonomy (GTDB): domain Bacteria; phylum Pseudomonadota; class Gammaproteobacteria; order Steroidobacterales; family Steroidobacteraceae; genus 13-2-20CM-66-19. The sequence goes on along the minus strand of DASSQU010000321.1, from coordinate 2,642 downwards.
CGACGGCCGCGAGGGCATGATCCGCCACGCCGAGCAGTTTGCCGCCGCCGGCATCCCCTTCATCTTCGATCCCGGGCAGGGCCTGCCGATGTTCAGCGGCGAGGACCTCGAACGCTTCGTGGCCCGCGCCCGCTGGGTCACGCTCAATGACTACGAGTGGCAGCTGGTGCAGCAGCGCACCGGCTGGACCGTGGCCGCCCTCACGGCGCGCCTGGCCGCGCTCATCGTGACGCGCGGCGCCGCCGGCTCCACCATCTATACAGCCGCCGGCGAGCTGGCCATCCCGGCCGCGCCGGTACGCGCCGTGGTCGATCCGACCGGCTGCGGCGATGCCTACCGCGCCGGCCTGATCCACGGCCTGCTGCACGGCCTCGACTGGCCGACCACGGGACATATTGCCTCCCTCATGGGAGCGATCAAGATCGAATCGCGTGGTACTCAGAACCACCGCTTCTCGCGGGCGGAATTCGCGCGGCGCCTGGCGGCCGGCGCGCGCTAAAGCCCCCGGGCAAGCCCGGGGCCGGCTGGGTTAAACTGCACGCCTCATGGCCAACGACTATCTGTTCACTTCCGAGTCCGTCTCCGAAGGGCACCCGGACAAGATCGCCGATCAGATCTCGGATGCGGTGCTCGACGCCATCCTGAAGGAGGATGGGCGCGGCCGCGTCGCCTGCGAGACGCTGGTGAAGACCGGCGTAGTGATCGTGGCGGGCGAAGTCACCACCACCGCCTGGGTCGACGTCGAGGCGCTGGTGCGCAAGACGGTGCTCGAGATCGGCTACAACTCCTCGGAGATGGGCTTCGACGGCGCGAGCTGCGGCGTGCTCAACATCATCGGCAAGCAGTCCCCCGATATCGCCCAGGGCGTCGATCGCAAGGACGAGCGCCGCCAGGGCGCGGGCGACCAGGGCCTGAGGTTCGGCTACGCGACCAACGAGACCGACGTGCTGATGCCGGCGCCGATCACGCTCGCGCACCGGCTGGTGAAGCGCCAGGCCCAGGTGCGCAAGGCCGGCAAGCTGCCGTGGCTGCGCCCGGACGCCAAGAGCCAGGTCACACTGCGCTACGAGGATCACAAGCCGGTCGGGCTCGAGGCGGTGGTGCTCTCCACGCAGCACAGCCCGGAGGTGTCCACCCGCGCACTGCGCGAGGCCGTCATGGAGGAGATCCTCAAGCCGGTGCTGCCGGCGAAATGGGTCGACAAGCGTACCCGTTACCACATCAATCCGACCGGGCGTTTCGTCGTCGGCGGACCGGTCGGAGACTGCGGGCTCACCGGGCGCAAGATCATCGTCGATACCTATGGCGGCTACGCCCGCCATGGCGGCGGCGCCTTCTCCGGCAAGGACCCCTCCAAGGTCGACCGTTCGGCGGCCTACGCGGCCCGCTACGTCGCCAAGAACATCGTGGCCGCCGGCCTCGCGGCGCGCTGCGAGGTGCAGGTGTCCTATGCGATCGGCGTCGCGGAGCCGACCTCGATCATGGTGGAGACCTTCGGCACCAGCCGCGTGTCGCGCGAGCGGCTCACGCAACTCATCCGCAAGCACTTCGACCTGACACCGTACGGATTGCGCGAGATGCTCGATCTCGTGCGCCCGATCTATCAGAAGACCGCCGCCTACGGACACTTCGGCCGCAGCGAGCCGGAGTTCACCTGGGAGCGGACCGAGCTCGCCGCCACCCTGGCCGCGGAGGCCAAGGGGGTGCGCGCGGCCTGAAGGCTCTGCAAGCCGCAGCCGCGGCAGGCGCGGTGCGCCGAGGAGCGTTGCGACAGGTGCGCTTGAGGTCCGGTGCGGGCCGGCGCGGCTGCCAGGCTCGGCGGGCCGCCCATCGATCCATACGGCGCTCGCTCTGTCACCTTCGGGAGTATCGAGTATGAACGCCACGCTTAAACCCGCCACCCCGGGCGCCGATCACCAGGTAGCCGACCTCAGCCTTGCCGACTGGGGGCGCAAGGAGATCGCGATCGCCGAGACCGAGATGCCGGGCCTCATGGCGATCCGCGAGGAGTACGCGCCGACCCAGCCGCTGCGCGGGGCGCGCATCTCGGGGTCGCTGCACATGACGATCCAGACCGCGGTGCTGATCGAGACGCTGCAGGCGCTCGGCGCCGAGGTGCGCTGGGCCTCGTGCAACATCTTCTCCACTCAGGACCACGCCGCCGCCGCGTGTGCTGCGCGCGGCACGGCGGTGTTCGCCTGGAAGGGGGAGTCGCTCGACGACTACTGGCAATACACACACCGGATCTTCGAGTGGCCGGATGGCGGCTACTCCAACATGATCCTCGATGACGGCGGCGATGCCACGCTGCTGCTGCACCTCGGGGCGCGCGCCGAGAGCGATGCCGCCGCCGTCGCCAAGCCGGCGAGCGACGAGGAGCGGGCGCTGTTCGCCGCGATCCGCGCCCGCCTCAAGGCCGACCCGCACTGGTACTCGACGCGTATCGCGCAGGTGCGCGGCGTCACCGAGGAGACCACCACCGGGGTGAAGCGGCTCTACCAGATGGCCGGCGAGGGCAAGCTGGCTTTCCCTGCGATCAACGTCAACGCCTCGGTCACCAAGAGCAAGTTCGACAACCTGTACGGCTGTCGCGAGCCGCTGGTCGACGCGATCAAGCGGGCGACCGACGTGATGGTGGCCGG
>DASSQU010000320.1:0-8651 GCA_035702325.1 Steroidobacteraceae bacterium | reverse complement strand
CGCGGATGAGCTGATGACAGCCGCGCGAGAGCGGGCTGTGGATCGAGCCCGGGATCGCAAACACCTCGCGGCCCGCTTCCAGCGCGAGGCGCGCGGTGATGAGCGAGCCGCTGGTGCGCGCCGCCTCGACCACCAGCGCTCCCAGGGCGAGTCCGGCGATGATGCGATTGCGCCGCGGAAAGTTGCCGCGCAGCGGTGCCGTGCGCGGCGGGAACTCCGACACCAGCGCCCCGTGTGCGCGGATGCGCTCGGCGAGCGCGCGGTTGCCGCGCGGGTAGACCTGATCGAGGCCGGTGGCGCACACCGCGACCGTCGGCCCGCCGCCCTGCAGGGCGCCCTCGTGGCTCGCGGCGTCGATGCCGAGCGCCAGTCCGCTGGTGACGGTGAGACCCTGGCGCGCGAAGTGCGCGGCAAACGCGCGCGCGGTCGCGCGTCCCATCGGGGTCGGGTTGCGCGAGCCGACCATGGCGAGCTGCGGCGAACCGAGCACGGCGCTCGAGCCGAGCAGGTAGAGCGCCGCCGGTGCGCCCGCGACCTGCCGCAGGAGCGGTGGGTAGTCGCGGTCGGTGGCGAGCACGATCGTGCCGCCGGATTGCTCGAGCCAGGCGAGGTCGCCGGCGAGCGCACCCGCATCGGGCGCGCCGAGGAAGGAGCGCGCAGCGGGCGGGACCGCAACGCCGGCCGCATGCGCCGCGCGGGTGACGCAGGTGAGGTCGCCGCCGGCGGCGGCCAGCAGTGCGGTCGCGGACTCGGCAGTGAGTCCGGGCGTGCGTGCGAGGAGCGCTCGCGCAGCCAGGGCGTCCATGGTGCGCCGAGCATAGCAAGCGGTGTGCGCACCACGGGGCCGTGCGGCGCCTTACGGGCCGAAACGCCTGGTTTTGCGCGTGGGATGCCGCCCGGGGGATCGGGCGGTCGGCGGCGTGACGCCGGGAGCGCCGCCTGTCAGCGGCGCCTGTTAAGGATTGCGCACCACGTCGAAGCGGTGGATCGTGTCCGAGGCGCCGACGATCAGGCCGTAGCTCATCCGGTCGAAGACCTTGAACACCAGCAGCGTACCGCTGCGCTCGTCGGGTAGTTTTACCTTGGGCGCAAACGAGGAGCGGCTGCCGATCATCCCGCCCGCCTTTCCGCCGCGGTACATGTCGCTCACGACCTCCCCGGCCGAGTCCACGGCGAGCACGTTACCGGCCTCGAGGCCGTGGCGCTTGCCGCGGTTGATCGCTACCACCTCGAACTGTCCGACGAGATCGGTGCCGCCGACGATCGCGATGATGCGCCCGTGGATGTCGCTCGCCGGCGCACGCAGCGTGAAGTTGACGGGCGTCGCCTCCTCGGTCGCGCTCAGCAGGCGATCGCCTGCGACGGTCTCGCGCGCCGGGTCGATGAGCACGGCCTTGGTGGGGCTGCCCGCACGCTCGACCAGGGCGGTCGCGGTGTAGATGCCCTCGTAGCCGAGCAGCGCATTGTCATCCGGATCGCGCAGCTCGTCGCCGACGTGCACGACGGCGTAACGCGCATTCTGCTGCGCGGTGAGGTTGCTGATGTAGACCTCGTTGCCCGAGCCCGCGACCTGGTGCATGTCACGGAAGGCAAGCACGTAGGGCGCGGTCTTGATCTGCTCGCTTGCGAGGAGTGTGGGATGCGAGAGGAATCCCTGGATCGAGGCATAGGGAATGGTCGGAATCGAGGCGTCGAGCGCGGTGCTGCGCAGGCGCGGATCGAGCCGTACCGCACCGGCCTGCTCGAGCACCACCTGCGGCCGCCCGTCGGCGCCGTAGGCGAGGGCGAGCGTATCGCCCGGATAGATCAGGTGCGGATTGGGAACCTGGGGGTTGATGATCCAGACCTCGGGCCACAGCCACGGGTCCTTGAGAAACATCGAGGCGATGCCCCACAGCGTGTCACCGCGCTTGACGACGTAGTGCTTCGGCGCCGTCGGATTGACGATGCTGGAGGCGGGGGCCGGCGCCGGCGCGCCAGCCTCGGCGCCCGAAGCGCTGATGGCGGCCTCGGTGGCGGTCGCCTCCTGGGCCGGCGCGGGAGCCGCGGCCTCGGCGGGGGCGCTCGCTGCGGGCGGGGGCGCGGCGGCGGCAGTGCTCTCGCCGTGGTGGCGCAGGTGCGCACACCCGGCGAGCGCAAACGAGAGCGTCAGCAGGCCCGCGGCCAGCCGGGCAAGTATCTGATTCGAGACCATCCTCCACTCCTCATGGCACGAGGTGGGGCACACCAAGCAGCAGCGCGATTGTAATTGTTATACTGACCCGCAGCCCCGCCGGCACACGAATTAATGTCAACTTTGTGCGCTGGATCACGGGCGGCGGCACCCCCATATCGGATCGAGAGCATGGCAGTACGAACCATCCTGGAGTTCCCCGACCCCCGGCTGCGCACCCGCGCCCGGCCGGTGACCGGGTTCGGCCCGGCACTCGGCACGCTGGTCGACGACCTGCTCGAGACCATGTACGCGGCGCCCGGGATCGGGCTCGCGGCCACGCAGATCGACGTGCACCAGCGCCTGGTCGTGATCGACATCTCCAAGGAGCGCAACGAGCCGCTGGTGCTCATCAACCCGGAAATCCTCGCGCGCGAGGGCGAGGCGAGCAGCGAGGAGGGCTGCCTGTCGGTGCCGGGGATATTCGACCAGGTGAAGCGTGCCGCGCGCATCCGCGTACGCGCCCAGGATCGCAACGGCGAGTTCTTCGAGCGCGACTGCGAGGACATCCTCGCGGTATGCGTGCAGCACGAGATGGATCATCTCGAGGGAAGACTGTTCGTCGACTACCTGTCGGATCTCAAGCGCGAGCGCATCCGCAAGAAACTGGAGAAGGAGCGCAGGGAGCGCGTGGCGCGCGTCACCGCGGGCGCGCCGGACGCGCGCCGCGCGTACTAAATCTCATGGGAAAAAGTCGCCTGCGGCGCTTTTTCGGATCGCGGCTGCGCCCGAGAGGTTGTTAAGGTTGCGCGTCGCTTTTGCCGGCACGCCGCAGTTCGCACTGCCCGCACTCGAGGCGCTGCTCGCGCACCACACCGTCACTGGCGTCCTGACGCAGCCCGATCGCCCCAGGGGGCGCGGACGGCACCTGGGCGCGAGCCCGGTCAAGGCGCTCGCGCAGGCCCGCGGGCTGGCGCTGCTGCAGCCGCCGACGCTGCGCAGCGATGCGGTGCTCGCGCAGCTTCGGGCCTGGGCGCCCGAGACGCTGGTGGTGGTCGCCTACGGGCTGCTCCTGCCGCCCGCCGTCCTCGCGCTGCCGCCCCTGGGGTGCCTCAACATCCACGCCTCGCTCCTGCCGCGCTGGCGCGGAGCCGCCCCGGCGCAGCGCGCGATCCTCGCCGGCGATGCCGAGAGTGGCGTCACCATCATGCGGATGGACGAGGGGCTCGACACGGGTCCGATCGTGCTGCAGCGCCCGCACGCGATCGCCCCCGAGGACACCGGCGGATCGCTCCTCGAGGCGCTCGCCGCGCTCGGTGCCGCCACGCTGCTCGAGGCGCTCGCGGGGCTCACTGCCGGCACGCTCCACGCAGTCCCGCAGCCGCTCGAGGGGGTTACCCACGCGCCCAGGCTGCACAAGGCCGAGGCGCGCATCGACTGGACAGCCGATGCACGCGACATCGCGCGGCAGGTGCGCGCCTTCAACCCCTGGCCCGTCGCCGAGACACGCCTCGATAGCGAGCAGCTTCGCGTCTATGCCGCGAGTGCCTCGGTGGAGATCGGAAATGGATTGAAGATACCGGTAAAATACGCTAACTCCGCCGAACCTGGCACGATCGTCGGCGTTCAGGACGAATCGGTGCTGGTTCGTTGCGGGCGAGGGTATCTGGCGATCCAAAGCCTCCAGAGATCGGGCGGCCGGGTTTTACCGGCTGCGGACTTCGGCCGCGGCCACGGGCTCGCCGGACGCCGCCTTGGCTAGGACCGGCTGGGCCCCGGCTGCCCCGGCGCTGGCCGCGGCGGCGACCGTGGTCGATGCCGTCCTCACCAGAGGCCGGTCGGCGGACGCTGCCTTCGCGGGCCTCGACGGACCGTCGGAGCGCGCGGCCATACGCGCCATCGCGCTCGGGACGCTGCGCTGGTACCTGCGCCTCGCGCCCGCAATCGAGGGACTGCTGAGTGAGCCGGCCCGGGTCGCGGGACCGGTGCGGGCACTCCTCGCCGTGGCGGCGCATCAGGTCGAGTACTCGCGCAACGTTCCCGAGTCGACCGTGCATGCCGCGGTCGACGCCGCGCGGATCCTGCACAGCGGGCGCGCCACCGGACTCGTGAACGCGGTGATGCGCCGGTTCGTCGGCGAGAGACCTGCCCTGCTCGCGCGGGTGGACGCGCAGCTGCCGGGTCGCACCGCCCACCCCGCCTGGCTCGTCGCGCGCCTCGGCGCCGCCTGGCCCGAGCACCGCGACGCGATCCTCGCGGCCAACAACGGGCACCCGCCGATGACGCTGCGAGTCGACCTGTCCCGCTCGAGCGTCGCGGATTACGCTGGCGAGCTCGCGCGCGCCTCGATTGACTCGCTGCAGCTTCAATGGTCGAGAACCGCGGTGACTCTGATCCGGCCGGTGGCTATCGGGCGACTTCCCGGCTTTCGGGAGGGTATCGTCTCGGTACAGGACGCCGGGGCGCAGCTCGCCGCGCCCCTCCTCGACGCGCGGCCCGGCATGCGGGTGCTCGACGCCTGCGCGGCCCCCGGGGGAAAGACCGGACACCTCCTCGAGCTGATGGGCGAGGAGGCGGAGCTGACCGCGGTCGACATCGACGCCGGGCGGGTGGCACAAATCGGCGAGAACCTCGAGCGCCTCAGGCGCCGCGCCCGGCTCGTCGTGGCCGATATCCGTAATCCGGAAAGCTTCTGGGACGGCCGTCCCTTCGCGCGGATCCTCGTGGACGCGCCGTGCTCCTCGACCGGCGTGATCCGCCGCCATCCGGACATCAAGCTGCTGCGGCGACCAAGCGACCTCCCGGAGCTGCGCAGCCGGCAGCTTTCGATCCTGCAGGCGGCGGCGCGCCTGCTCGCCCCGGGGGGACGGCTCCTGTATTCGACCTGCTCGGTGCTGCCGGAGGAGAACGAGGAGGTCGTGGCGGAGTTGCTCGCGGCGGCGCCGACGCTTGCCGCCGCGCACATGCCCCCCGCCACGGCGCTAGCGCCCGGCGCGCTCGAACGCCGTGTCGGCGTGCAACTGCTCCCGGGGGCAGAGGCGGGGACGGATGGCTTCTATTATGCTTGTCTCGAAAAGACAACGACCGGGGGTTAAGCCTGCCGCCGGTCGCATCATCCGAGGCCAGTCGTTGCATCCATGCTACGCGGCGATCCAGCAAGGGACGGTTCGATCGGGCGGAAGCTTCTCGCGACGGTCGGGCTGCTCGCGCTCGGTGCCGGGGGCGGGACGCTGCTCGCGGATGCGCTCGACGGCGTGCTCGACGTGCACTCGGCCTACGTCAACGTCGACAAGGGGGTTTTTCTGCTCTACGCGCGGATCGAGTACCCGGTGAGCCCGGCGATCCGCACCGCGTTGCGCGACGGCATCACCCTCACCTTCGACGTCGAAGCCCGCATCGACCGTGAACGGCGTTTCTGGTTCAACGCCAATGTCGTCGACCTGACGCTGCTGCGCGAGCTCAGTTATCACGCGGTCAGCGACCGCTACGTGGTCCGCGATACCCGCAGCGGCGACCAGGACACTTTCGCGACGCTCGAGGAGGCGCTCGATTTTCTCGGCAGGGTGAACGCCTGGCCGATCGTGGTGGAGCCGCAGCTCGATACCGGCAATTACACCATCAGCGTGCGCGCGGGCATGCGCCGCGGACGGCTGCCGGCGTCGCTGCGGGCGCTGCTCTTCTGGACCGACGACTGGGCGCGGCAGAGCGAGTGGTACTCATGGTCGCTGCCGGTCTGAATCCGCAGGCGCAGCGGCGCGCACGGCGCAACGCGCTCGTACTGGGCGTGTTCTGGGCGGTGATCGGACTCGGCGCCTTCCTGCTGCTCGCCAAGAGCGTGCAGAACTCGGCGGAGTTCGAGCGGCTGCAGCGCTGGATCCTGCTGCTCAACGTGTGTGCGGTGCTGGTGCTCACCGTGCTCGTGCTGCGCAAGCTGTGGCGGCTGGTGCGCGACTACCGGGCGCACGTGCCCGGCTCGCGGCTCACTGCCCGCACGGTCGGCATCTTCGGCGCGCTGGTGGTGGCGCCGCTGCTGATCGTCTACCTGTCCTCGCTCGAGTTCCTCAACCGCGGCATCGACAGCTGGTTCACCGTCGAGGTGCGCCAGGGCCTGAACGATGCCGTGGTGCTGTCGCGCGCCGCGCTCGAGCTGCGCATGCGCGAGTATTCGGGCCGCACCCAGGCGCTGGCGCGCACGCTCGCCGGCGGCGCGCCGGGCGAGATCCAGACGCAGCTCGATGCCGAGCGCCGCGCGAGCGAGGCGCTCGAGATCGCGCTGTTCGGTCCGCACGGACGCATCCTCGCCGCGAGCCTGGAGAATCCGCTGGCGACGCTGCCGTCGCAGCCGCCGCCGGATCTGGTGCGCCAGGTCGCGCAGCACCTCCCGTACGTGAGCCTCGAGCCGCAGGCGGGGGGCCGCTACCTGATCCGCACCGGCGCGGCGCTCCCTGACGGCGGCACCGCGGGGGCCCGCTTCGTGGTCGCGCTCTACCCGGTGCCGGCGCAGCTCGCGGCGCTCTCCGAGGCGGTGCAGAACACCTACTCGCAGTACGGCAACCTCGCCGCCATGCGCGAGCCCCTCAAGTACAGCTTCCGCCTGACGCTCACCCTGGTGCTGCTGCTCGCCATGCTGGCCGCGATCTACGGCGCGATCTTCTCGGCGCAGCGCCTGGTGCGCCCGGTGCAGGACCTGATCGAGGGCACCCGCGCGGTCGGCAAGGGCGACTTCGGTACACGCCTGCCACTGCCCTCGCGCGATGAGATGGGATTTCTGGTGCATTCCTTCAACGACATGACCAAGCGGCTGCGGCGCGCGCGCGCCGAGGCCACCCACAGCCAGCAGGCCGTGGAGCGCGAGCGCGAGCGCCTCGCCATCATCCTCGCGCGGCTGTCGACCGGGGTGCTCGCAGTCGACCGGAGTCTCACGGTGCGGATGGCGAACCAGGCGGCCGGCGCCATCCTCGGCACCGAGCTGTCGGCGGCGGTCGGCAGGCCGCTGCCCGAGCTCGCGGCCGACAACGAGCGGCTCGGCCAGTTCGTCGCCGCGCTCGCGGTGCGCTTCGCGGCCGGACGCGAGGAATGGCGCGAGCAGCTCGACCTCGACGGCACCGCCGGCCGCCGCACGCTCATGTGCGCCTGCACCGCGCTGCCGGGGGAGAAGCGCGACATGGGCTTCGTGATCGTGTTCGACGACATCACGACGCTGCTGCAGGCGCAGCGCGATGCCGCCTGGGGCGAGGTGGCGCGCCGCCTGGCGCACGAGATCAAGAACCCGCTCACTCCGATCCAGCTCTCGGCCGAGCGGCTGCGCCGGCGGCTGCTCACCGGCATGAGCGAGCGGGACGCGGAGATCCTCGAGCGCGGCACGCGCACCATCGTGCAGCAGGTCGAGACCATGCAGCAGATGGTGAACGCCTTCAGCGAGTACGCGCGTGCGCCGGACATGCAGATCACGCGCTTCAGCCTGAATCAGCTGATCACCGAGGTCGCCGACCTGTACCGCTCGCAGGATCCGCGGGCGCACATCGCGCTCGACCTCGACCCGCATGTCGAGGGCATCGAGGCCGACCGCGGGCGCGTGCGCCAGATCCTCAACAACCTGGTGGTGAACGCGCTCGAAGCGCTCGAGGGCGTCGCCCAGCCGAAGCTCGAGATCTCGACCCGGCTCGACAGCACTGCGGAGGCCGACTATGCCACCGTCACGGTGTGTGACAATGGGCCGGGATTCCAGCGCGAGCTCCTCGGCCGGGTGTTCGATCCCTACGTCACCAGCAAGCCGAAGGGCACGGGACTCGGGCTCGCCATCGTGAAGAAGATCGTCGAGGAGCACGGTGGACGGATCGACGCGGACAATCGTCCCGAGGGCGGCGCGCGCGTGCGCGTGGCGCTGCCGGTGAAGGACAGCACCCGCTCGGCCGGCATCCCGGCGCGCGAGCGTCGCGAACACTTACGGAGGGAACGGGCGTGAGCACCCCACACATACTCGTGGTCGACGACGAAGCCGACATCCGCGGCCTGCTGAAGGAGATTCTCTCCGAGGAAGGTTACGAGGTGGACGTGGCCGCCAACGCCGCCCAGGCGCGCGCCTCGCGCGCCCGGCAGGTGCCGGACCTCGTGCTGCTCGACATCTGGATGCCGGACGTCGATGGCATCACGCTGCTGCGCGAGTGGTCGGCGGCCGCCGCCGACGGCTGCCCGGTGGTGATGATGTCCGGGCACGGCACGGTCGAGACCGCGGTCGAGGCCACGCGTCTCGGCGCCTTCGACTTCGTGGAGAAGCCGCTGTCGCTCGCCAAGCTCCTGCGCACCGTCGAGCGTGCCCTCGATGCCGGTCGCCGGCATCGCCAGGCGGCCAAGCTCCTCGGCTCGCCGCTCGGTGCGCCGATCGGCAAGAGCCGCGTCATGCAGCAGCTGCGCGCGGAGCTGCAGCAGGTCGCCTCGAGCGCCTCGCCGCTGCTGCTGGTCGGCGTGTTCGAATCGGGGCAATTCACCCGCCTCGGCG
>DASSQU010000319.1:0-4946 GCA_035702325.1 Steroidobacteraceae bacterium | reverse complement strand
GCCGGCGCCGCGCTCGGCGGCCGCCCGCAGCACGCGGGCGTAATGCCCGCGTCCGCGCTGCTCGGGTGTCGTGGCGGCGGTGACGATGACGCCTACCCGGTGCAACGCGCCATCGGGCGTGACCAGCAGCCGGTACACCAGGCCGCAGCCCGCGACCAGCCGCTCACCGTCGAAGAGCAGCACGTGGTCGGGGCTCTCACCGGCAAAGGCGCGCTCGAGATGCCAGCCCCAGGCCGCTTCGCTCCAGCGGCTGCCGAAGCACTCCGCGAGAAACTCGATCCCGGCGCTCGCCGTCAATCCCTCGGGATTGACGCGCACGCTCAGCCCGGCGTCGCGCGGCACCGATCGGCCACCTCTGCGAGGGAGGTCCACCACAGCTGGTCTCCGTAACGGCGCTCGAGCTCGCGCCAGATCGTCCCGAGGTACTCGCAGTAGCCCTCATCCAGGCCGTCGCGCATGGTGAGGCCGCCACCGCGCTTGAAGATGTGAGCCTTGATCGCGAGCAGTCCGCCCGCCTCGATGACGGCGTGTGCCCGCTCAATGGTCGAGGTGGCCTGGAAGTTGGTCGTGATGTGCACCAGGCGGCGGGGACTTGCGGCGTCGTGCGCCGTGGCAGCCCCGCGCGTGCAGCGGATCCACGCCGGGTGAATGAGCGCGGCGCCGCGCAGTCCGCTCATCGCGGTGCGGGCGGTCCCGCTCACCGGGGTCTCGAGGTCGCGCGCCGAGGTGAGGAAGTGGAACCCGGCGTCGTTCAACGCCTCGCACAGCGCCGGCGGACTGCTCCAGGCGGGTGGCGCAAAGCCCTGGACGTAACGCAGGCCGGCCGCCGCCAGGATCCGCCGCGCTTCCTCGAGCCGCGCGCGGCACTCGCTGCGGGACTGGCGCTGGAACTCGGTCGCCATGCGCGGGCCGGGGTGGGCGTGATACAGGCCGTGGACGGCGCATTCGGTGCGCGGCAGGCCGTTCAGGTACGCGATGAAGTCCGGAAAGCGGTCGATGCGGAAGCGGCCGCGGGGGTTGAGCGGCGCCCAATGGATGCGCTCGCGCAGCAGCGGTACGCGCGTGAGCCAGCGGCGGGTCGGAACGAGCCGGCGCAGACGCCAGTCGGGCGTCACGAACAGCGTGACCCGCAGGGCGGGGTGGCGCTCGAGGAGTCGCGCGAGGCGCCCGAGCGCACCGCGCCCGAGGTCGCCACCCGCGTCGAACTCGTCCCGCGAGCTCGCTGGGTGCACGTCGTCGACGCTGAAGCACACCGCGGCGCGCTTGCCGGCGGGCAGCCAGCCGGAGCATTCGCTGAAGGCGAGGGCGGACGCGGGCATAGGGGTTTCTGGATAAGGGCAAGCCCGCCGCCGCACAATCGGGTGTTACCCGGACCGGCCGATAGGAGCGATGCCCATGAGGCGACGGTGCTCACCGTGACCTGGGAGCGGGTGCGCCCGCCGCATCAGCCCTTGGCCGCAGCCGCCCGGGGCAGATAGTATGGGTCGCAGCTTGCAAAGGAGACGGCGATGGCGCGCATACCGGGTCGGAATTTCCTGTTCGTGCCAGGGCCTACCAACGTGCCCGACCGCGTGCAGCGGGCCATGGTGGTCGCCATGGAGGATCATCGGTCGTCGCGCTTTCCGGAGCTCTCCACCAGCATCCTCGCCGACCTGAAGAAGGTCTTCAAGACCTCGGCCGGACAGGTGTTCATCTTCCCGTCCTCGGGCACGGGGGCCTGGGAGGCGGCGCTCACCAATACGCTCTCGCCGGGGGATCGGGTGCTGGCGGCGCGCTTCGGCCAGTTCAGCCACCTGTGGATCGACATGGCGCAGCGCCTCGGCTACGACGTCGAGGTCGTGGAGGTCGAGTGGGGCGAGGGCGTGCCGCTCGGCCGTTACGAGGAGATCCTGCGCGCCGACAAGGGTCAGCGGATAAAGGCCGTGCTCGCCTGCCACAACGAGACCGCCACCGGGGTGACGAGCGACATCGCCGGTGTGCGCCGGGCGCTCGATGCCGCGCGGCATCCGGCGATGCTGTACGTGGACGCGGTGAGCTCGCTCGCCAGCATCGATTTCCGCATGGACGAGTGGCAGGTGGATCTCGCCGTCAGCGGCTCGCAGAAGGGACTGATGCTCCCGGCCGGGCTCGGCGTTCTCGGCGTGAGCCAGAAGGCGCTCGCCGCCATGGCCGGCGCCAAGTCGCGCCGCTGCTACTTCGATCTCGGCGACATGATCAAGGCGAACGCCAGCGGATACTTTCCCTATACGCCCCCGCTGCCGATGCTCTACGGGCTGCGCGAGGCGCTCAACATTCTCTTCGAGGAGACGCTCGAGCAGGTCTTCTTCCGCCATCACTATCTGGCCGAGGGTGTGCGTGCGGCCGTTACCGAGGGGTGGGGGCTGAAGCTCTGCGCCAGGGAGCGCAAGTGGTATTCCGATACCGTGAGCGCCGTGGTGGTGCCGGAAGGGATCAACGGCGCGCACGTCATCGACGTCGCCTTCCGCCGCTACAACCTCGCGCTCGGCGCGGGTCTTGCCAAGGTGGCGGGCAAGGTGTTCCGCATCGGGCACCTGGGAGACCTCAACGAGCTGATGCTGATGGGGGCGCTCGCCGGTGCCGAAATGGCGATGCTCGACGTCGGCGTCAAGGTGAAGCCGGGGAGCGGGGTGGCCGCCGCCTCCGACTACTGGCGCGGCCATGACCCGATCCCGAAGCGGCGCGTGAGCCAGGAAGAGCAGTTCTACGGCGCGCACTCCACCGGATCGATCCAGGGTTGAGGCGGGATCGATCCAGGGCTGAGGCATGACGCACCGGATCGTCTTCCTCGATCGTTCGACGCTGCAGGCAAAGGTGCGGCGTCCGGCCTTCGAGCACAGCTGGCAGGAGTATCCGGTAACGCCGGCGGCGGAGCTGCCCGGGCGGCTGCGCGGCGCGAGCATCGCGATCAGCAACAAGGTGCCGCTGCGCGCGGAGACGCTGCGCCAGCTTCCGGAGCTGCGCCTCATCGCGGTCGCCGCCACCGGCTATGACGTCATCGACGTCGCCTATTGCAAGTCTCACGGCATTGCCGTAGCCAACATCCGCAACTACGCCGTGCACACGGTCCCCGAGCATGCGTTCTCGCTCATCACCGCGCTGCGCCGCAACCTGCTCGCCTACCGCCGCGACGTCGAGAACGGCCGCTGGCAGCAGGTCGAGCAGTTCTGCTTCTTCGACCATCCGATCCGCGATCTGTACGGCGCGACCCTCGGCATCATCGGCGAGGGCGTGCTCGGGCAGGGCACGGCGCGCATCGGCCGCGGCTTCGGCATGAACGTGCTGTTCGCCGATCACGCGCCGCCCAAGGCGCCGGATGTGGAGTTCACGCCGCTCGAGCGGGTGCTCGAGGAGAGCGACGTGATTTCCCTGCATCTGCCGCTCACCGCCGAGACGCACAACCTCATCGGCCCGAGCGAGCTGCGCAGGATGAAGCGCAGCGCCATCCTCATCAATACCGCACGCGGCGGGCTGGTGGACGAGCGGGCCCTGGTGCAGGCGCTCGAGCAGGGCCTGATCGCCGGCGCCGGCTTCGACGTGCTCAGCAAGGAGCCGCCCAGGGAAGGCAATCCGCTGCTCGACCTGCGCCTGCCGAACTTCATCCTGACGCCGCACGTCGCCTGGGCGAGCGACGGGGCCATGCAGTTTCTCGCCGATCAGCTCATCGACAACATCGAGGCCTTCGTCGGCGGCAAGCCGCAGAATCTGGTCACGTGAAGTGGCCGCGGCGGCTGGCGGGCATGCGACCATCAACGGCGATCTGTCGGCCCGGGTTGTGGTCGACAGCGAGACGCTGCCGTGGACCGCGAGCCCGAGCGGCACCGTGTGGCGCCGGCGCCTGCACCTCGTCGGCCCGACCGAGGCAGGACAAGTCACTTCCGTGGTGCGCTTCGAGGAACGCTCGCAGTTTCACCCGCACGACCACCCCGAGGGCGAGGAGATCCTGGTCCTCGAGGGGGTGTTCTCGGATGAGTTCGGCGACTGGCCGGCGGGCAGCTATCTGCTGAACCCGGAAGGCTTCCGTCATGCGCCGTTCTCGCGCGCGGGGTGCCTGCTGTTCGTCAAGCTGCGGCAGTTTCCCGGGGTCGACCGCCTGCACGTCGCGGTCCGCACCGACGCCGTCGCCTGGCAGTCGGATGCCGGCCGTGCGGTCAAGGTCCTCTATGCGCAGCGCGGCTTCGCCGATACGACTCGCCTCGAGCGCTGGCTGCCGGGCGCGGTGTGCGGAGATCGCGCTTATCCGCAGGGTGCCGAGCTGTTCGTGCTCGCGGGGTCGTTCGCGGACGAGCACGGCGCCTACGGCCGTCGCACGTGGCTGCGCCTGCCGGCGGGCGGGCGGCACTCCCCGGGAACGACGGAGGGCTGCGATCTCTACGTGAAGGAGGGGGGGCTCGCCTACCTGCGCAGCGGTTGAGCGCGCCGTCGCGGTTGCGCATTCCCCTGGGCACTGCAGCCGGCCGCCTGGACCCGGGCAGACGCGCGGCGATGCCTACAGAACCAGGCGAGGCGGCGGGAGACGAGCGCGCTAGACTACCGGCGTGGACGGATCACCCGGATGACGCCCGAGGAGCTCCTGGCGTTCCTGAGGGCTCAACCCTGGGCCGTCGAGGCCTCGGTGAGCTCGGCGGGCGCGCCGCAGGCCGCCGTGATCGGGGTGGCGGTCACGGATCGCTTCGAGCTCGTCTTCGATACGCTGTCGACCTCGCGTAAGCACCGGAACCTGGTGCGCGATCCGCGGATTGCGCTCGCGATCGGCTGGGACGGGGAGCGCACCGTGCAATACGAAGGCACCGCGGATCGGCCGGCGGGCCGGGAGCTCGCCGACGCACAGGCGGTCTATTTTGCGCGCTTTGCCGATGGCCCTTCGCGGCTGTCCTGGCCTGGGATCGCGTATTGGCGGGTGCGACCGGACTGGATCCGCTACAGCG
>DASSQU010000318.1:0-2528 GCA_035702325.1 Steroidobacteraceae bacterium | reverse complement strand
CCTCGTCCGCTCCGGTGAGCACCACGACGAACTCCTCACCCCCGTAGCGCCCGATGACGTCCGACTGACGCAGCTCCGCCTGGATCGGCGCGATGACCGCGGCGAGGCAGGCATCACCCGCCGCATGCCCGCAGGTGTCGTTGATCTGCTTGAAGTGATCGAGATCGATGAACAGCACCGACACCGGCAGCCCCCGCCGCTGCAGCCGCAGGCACGCGGCATCCAGCCGCTCGATGAGCGTCGGGCGGTTCAGCACCCCGGTGAGCGCGTCGGTCTGCGCGTGGCGCTCGGCCTCGGTGAGCGCCACCTTCTGCGCCCGCATGCGATCGGAGACCCCGAGCGCGATCAGCACCGCCGCCGCCACCATCGAGGGGGCGAGCCCGTAATAAAGGAGTGCCTCGGCATGATCGGCCCGCCCGTAGAGCAGCCAGAGCGCGGTGACGAACTGCAAGGTGCACAGCAACGACCAGGCGACCAGGAACCAGCCGGCGGCCCGGTTGCCGCGCCGCCAGGCGAGGTAGGTCACCAGCAGCGTGAACACGGCGCTGCCGAGAAACATGAGGTTGCCGACCGCGGCGATCAGCGCCGCGAAGCCGAAGGCGCGCAGCACGTTCGAGCCGGCGAGCACGACATAGGCGAGCGCGAGCCAGCCGAAGGCGCGGTACACGCGCTCGGAGAAGAGCCGCAGGTTGGCGAACTCACGCACGAACAGGCACGCGGCCGCCGCCCCGATCGCGACCGGCACGTTCCACGTGTACCAGGAGAGCGGCCGTGCCAGGGACAGCAGCGGCCAGTGGAAGCCCTCGCCGGAGAAGTACGCGAGGTAGAGCGCCTGGATGGCGAACAATGTCCCGTAGAGCGGAAAGAGCCGGTCGGCGAGCACCAGCCGCACGAGCAGCGCCGAGAGCGCCATCGCCATGAGCGCCCCGAAGGCGATCGCGATCACGCGCGCGTGCGCCGCCCCGCGCGCCAGCGTGCCGGCGAGCGTCGCAACCGAGAAGCCGAGGTCGGTGGTCGCGTCGCCGACCCGCGAGATGCGGGCGTAGAGCGGCGCGCCCTGGTCGAGGTCCGGGGGCAGCGCGAACACCGTGTCCTGGGCGCCGCCGAAGGTCGGCACCCCGATGATGGCATCGAGGGCCACGACGAGTCCGCCGCGCCGGCCGTAGATCTCGGCGGCCTGATCTATCCCCGAGCGGGCGAGGAGCACGGCGGGCGCGCCGGCTGCGCCCCGGTCGGGGACTTCGAGCTCGAGCCAGCGAGTTCCCTTGAGCAGATGCGAGCCGCGGGCGGCGAAGGGGTGGAACTGCCCCTCGAGTGTGCCCCCGGCCACCGGGGCAACGCCCGGGTCACCCGCCGCGAGATCCAGGATCCGGGCCGGGAGCGCCGTGCGGGCAGGCACCGGCGGTGCGGGGGACGCCTGTGTCCCCGCGGCACCTGCCGCCGGAAGGCTCAAGCCCAGGCCGAGAAGCCAGCCGACGACCGTGCCCCTGTGCACCGATTCCCCGCCGCCCCGTCCGGGGCCGATGTGGGCCGCTATCGTAATCGGGCGCCCGGCAGGTTGACACCCCGTGGGCCCGTACCTAGAATCGCCGGCCTTTGTCGGACCGGCCCTAAACTGCACGCCGGTACCGGAAACAGCGACTTACGAGTACCGGGCCGCCTCCTGCAGGCGGCCCGGCTTTCTTCACGGTCGCGCAAACGTCGGGACCTGGAGACGAGTGACGATGGCGACCACCGGTCAGCTGATCCGGCAACCACGCCGGCTGGGGGCGGAGAAAACCAAGGTGCCCGCGCTCGGGGCATCTCCCCAGAAGCGCGGCGTATGCACCCGTGTCTACACGACGACGCCCAAGAAGCCGAATTCGGCACTGCGCAAGGTGTGCCGCGTGCGTCTCACCAACGGCTACGAAGTCACCAGCTACATCGGCGGCGAGGGCCACAATCTGCAGGAGCACTCGGTGGTGCTGATCCGCGGCGGCCGCGTCAAGGACCTCCCCGGGGTGCGCTACCACACCATTCGGGGCACGCTCGATTGCGCCGGTGTCGGCGAGCGCAAGCAGGGCCGTTCCAAGTACGGCGCCAAGCGTCCGAAGAAGTGAGGAGCAGCTGAAGCATGTCCCGTCGAGCCCAGGCGCCGGTCCGCACCATCCTGCCGGACCCGAAGTTCAACAGCGAGATGCTGGCCAAGTTCATGAACGTCGTCATGAAGAACGGCAAGAAGTCGGCCGCCGAGCGCATCATCTACGGGGCGCTCGATCGCATCGCCGAGAAGACCGGCAAGCAGGGCGTGGATGCGATCGGGGTGCTGTCGACGGCGCTTGACAACGTGAAGCCCGTGGTCGAGGTGAAGTCGCGGCGCGTGGGCGGCGCGACCTACCAGGTGCCGGTCGAGGTACGGGCCAGCCGCCGCCAGACGCTCGCCATGCGCTGGATGATCGAGGCGGCGCGCGCCCGCAGCGAGAAGTCCATGGCCTTCCGCCTGGCGCACGAGCTGATGGACGCCTCCGAGAATCGCGGCGCCGCGGTGC
>DASSQU010000317.1:0-6993 GCA_035702325.1 Steroidobacteraceae bacterium | reverse complement strand
GGGCTCGGGGCGGTGGTGCGCTTCGGAGTGGAGGCGAGCGCGGCGCGCCTCGCGGGACGCGAGGTGATCGACTGCCGCGGGCTCGCCGCCGGGGACACGCTCGCGGGGCTGCGCGGGGTCAAGGGCGAGATGCTGCTGCTGCGCGCCCCGGAAGTGTCGCTGTCGCGCCCGGTGCGGCTGCTGCACCCGCGGATTCCGGTGTACGTGGTGCCGCGCGGGGGCGGGCTGTACATGGTGGGCGCGACGGTGATCGAGAGCGACGAGCAGCGGCGCATCAGCGCGCGCTCGCTGCTCGAGCTGCTGTCGGCGGCCTACGCGCTGCATCCGGCGTTCGGCGAAGCGGAGATCCTCGAGATCGGCACCGGCGTGCGTCCCGCGTTTTCCGACAACCTGCCGCGCATCTGCCGCCGCGGCGGCGTGCTGTACGTGAACGGGCTCTACCGTCACGGCTTCCTGCTGGCGCCGGCGCTGGCGCGGCGCGCGGCGGCGGTGCTCCTCGACGGGGCGCATTTCGCGGAGGTGATGGATGAAGATCCTCGTGAACGGCGTCTGGCGTGAGACGCTCGGGGGCGAGCTCGCGGCGGCGCTCGAGGAGCTCGGCTACGGCGGCCGCGTGGTCGCCACCGCGCTCAACGGGGAGTTCGTGAGCCGCGAAGCGCGCGAGCGCACTCCGCTGCGCGAGGGCGACCGCCTCGAGGTGCTGGCGCCGATGCAGGGAGGGTGAATGCTCGAGCTGTACGGCACGCCGCTCGACTCGCGCCTGCTGCTCGGCACGGCGCGCTACCCCTCGCCCGCGGTGCTCGCGCAGGCGGTGCAGGCGTCGGGCTGCGGGGTGGTCACCGTGTCGCTGCGGCGCGAGTCGGGCGGGGAGCGCGCGGGTCAGGGCTTCTGGTCGCTGGTGCGCGGGCTCGGGGTGCGGGTGCTGCCGAACACCGCCGGCTGCCATTCGGTCAAGGAGGCGGTGACCACCGCGCACATGGCGCGCGAGGTGTTCGCGACGTCGTGGGTGAAGCTCGAGGTCATCGGCGAGAACGACACGCTTCAGCCCGACGTGTTCGGGCTCACCGAGGCGGCGCGCATCCTCAGCCAGGAGGGCTTCGAGGTATTTCCCTACACCACCGAGGATCTGGTGGTGGCCGAGCGGCTGCTCGCGGCCGGCTGCCGGGTACTGATGCCCTGGGGCGCACCGATCGGATCGGGCCGCGGGCTCAACAATCCGCTCGGACTCAAGGCGCTGCGCGCGCATTTCCCCGAGGTACCGCTGGTCATCGACGCCGGGCTCGGGGTACCGTCGCACGCCGCGCGCGCGATGGAGCTCGGCTTCGATGCGGTGCTGATCAACACCGCGGTGGCGCAGGCGGGCGATCCGGTGGCGATGGCGGCGGCCTTTGCCCAGGCGGTGCGCGCCGGACGTGCCGCGCGCCTCGCCGGGGCCATCGAGCCGCTCGAGCTCGCGGCACCTTCGACCCCCGTCGTCGGCAAGGCGTTCCTCGGATGACTCTGGCGCGCGTCTACCCGATCGTCGACAGCGCCGCCTGGATCGGGCGGCTCGCGCCGCTCGGCGTGCGGCTGGTGCAGCTGCGCATCAAGGGTCGTGACGAGGCGCAGGTGCGCGCCGAAGTGCGCGCCGCGCGCGCCCTGTGCGCCGCCGCGGGCATGCAGCTGGTCGTCAACGACTACTGGAGAATCGCCCTCGAGGAGGGCTGCGATTTCGTGCACCTCGGACAGCAGGACCTCGGGGAGGCGGACCTCGGCGCGTTGCGCGCGGGCGGCGTGCGCCTCGGCATCAGCACTCACGATGAGGCCGAGCTCGCGCGGGCGCTCGAGTGCCGCCCCGACTACGTGGCGCTCGGTCCGATCTACCCGACGCTGCTCAAGGTCATGCCATGGAAGCCGCACGGCCTCGGACCGCTCGGGGAGTGGAAGCGGCGCATCGCACCTCTCCCGCTCGTGGCGATCGGCGGACTGACCGTCGAGCGCCTCGCCGGGGTGTTCGCCGCCGGCGCGGATGTTGCGGCAGTCGTCACCGACATCGTCCGGAACCGCGACCCCGAGGCCCGCACCCGCGACTGGCTCGCCGCGGCGCGGCTCGCGGCCTGAAGGCGCAGCGAGGCGCGGCATGACCGATCGCTATGCACGCCAGATGATCCTGCCGGAGGTCGGAGCCCCCGGGCAGGCGCGCCTCGCGGCTGCCTCGGTGAGGCTGATCGGGGCGGGAGGCCTCGGCAGCGCCGTGCTCGAGTACCTCGTGGCCGCCGGGGTCGGGCGCGTGACGATCGTCGACCCCGACCGGGTCGAGGAATCGAACCTCCACCGCCAGCCGCTGTACACGCAGGCCGACGTCGGCGCGCCGAAGGCGCCGGCGGCGGCCGCGCGACTCCGCGCGCTGAACCCCACGGTGCAGATCGAGGCGCGCACCGAGCGGCTGACTCCGGCCAATGCCGCCGCGCTCGCCGCCGGCGCCGACGTCGTGGTCGATGCCGCCGACAGCTTCGCGGTGACCTATGCACTGAGTGATGCCTGTCAGCACGCCGCGGTGCCGCTGGTGAGCGCCTCGGTGCTGGGGCTCTCGGGCTACGTGGGTGCCTTCTGCGGGGGTGGCCCGAGCTACCGCGCCGTCTTTCCGGAGCTGCCCCCGAGCGCCGGCTCGTGCGCGGAGTCGGGCGTGCTCGGCACGGCGGTCGGAGTCCTCGGCACGCTCCAGGCTCACCTCACGCTCGCGCTGCTGCTGCGTTGGGAGCCATCCGTCCTCGGGCAGCTCCTGAGCCTCGACCTGCGCACCCTGCGGATCGGCGGGTTCTCGTTCGCGGGCGCTCGCGAGCCGCCGGGGCAAGCGCTCGCCTTCATCGCACCGGAGGAGATCCGCGGCGACGATGTCGTGATCGACCTGCGAAGCCTTGACGAGGCGCCGCAGTCGCCCTTCCCGGACGCGCTGCGCGTCGGGGTCGAGGCGCTCGAGCGGGCGGAAGTCCGCCTGCCGCCGCAACCGCGCATCGTGCTCTGCTGCCGCAGCGGAATGCGCGCCTGGCGGGCGGCGCGCGCACTGCAGTCCCAGGGTCACACGAGTGTCGCGCTGATCGCGCTCGGCGGGTGAGCGCGGTCCTGGTCATCGCCGGCACCGACTCCAGCGGCGGAGCGGGGCTCACGCGCGATGTGGCGACGCTCGCGCACTTCGGCGTCGAGGCCCGCTGCGTCGTCACGGCGGTCACCGCACAGTCGGGCACGGGAGTCGCGCTCGCACACGTCCTGCCCGCGCAGGCTGTGCGGGCGCAGCTTTCCACGGCGCTCGCCCCGGGAGGGGTCGGGGCGATCAAGATCGGGATGCTCGGTACCGCCGCCACGGTGGAGGCGGTGGCGGCCGGCCTGCCCGGTGCCCCCGCCATCCCGATGGTGCTCGATCCGGTGCTCGCGGCCAGCTCGGGCGGCGAGCTGCTCGATGCCGGGGGCCGCCGAGCGCTGCTCGCGCTGCTCCTGCCCCGTGCGACGCTCCTGACGCCCAATATCCCGGAGGCGGCGGCCCTCCTCGGAACCGGGCCGGCGCGCTCGCAGGACGAGCAGGCCGCACAGGCCCGTGCGCTCTGCGCGCTCGGCGCGGCGGCCGTGCTGCTCAAGGGCGGGCACGCGCAGGGTACGGCCGCCGTGGACTGCCTGGCGACGCGCGCGGGTGACGTTCACATCCTGAGCGCCCCGCGCAGCGCGGCACGGCGGCGCGGCACCGGCTGCACGCTCGCCTCGGGCGTCGCCGCCGGGCTCGCCGCGGGCCTGCCGCTCTTGGCCGCCTGCGAGCGCGCCAAGCGCCACGTGACCGCACTGTTGCAGGCGAGCCCCTGAGGTTCGAGGTGCGGCCGCCCCGTCGCCACCCAGCGACAGCAGGGAGTCGCGCGCGGCACGCGCGTCAACCAACTTCCGCCTCGGGCGCTTCTAGCTCTCGACGGTTGAACCACACACCTCACAACCGCTGAAGAGGGATCCGGCATGGAGCGCATTATGTTGGGGCGCGCGCTCAGGAGCGCGCTCGTCATCGGTCTCGCCGCGGCCTCGAGCGCCTGCGGCGGCGGCTCGGCCTCGAACAACATTCAGACTCCCACTCAGAAGGCGAACATGCAGCTGCTGCTCACCGACGCATCCGCGGATGACTGGGCCACGATCGGCGTGCGGGTGCTCAGCATCGCGCTCGTGCCGCAGGGCGGCGGCAGCGCGGTGACGGTATGGACGGCCCCGACTCCGGCGCCGATGGTGAACCTCGAGCAGCTCGACCAGCTGGGCGAGATCCTCGGCAACGTGAGCGTGCCGGTCGGCACCTACAGCGGCGCGATTCTCACCGTGGGAGCCAACCCCGGTGACGTGCTGCTCACGGTCGCCTCCGACCCCGAGAGCGGCTTCGCCGGCACGCCGGGGGCGACCATCGCTTCGAACCTGATCCAGATCCAGGGCAAGCAGGGCAGCAGCGGCAACTACACGGTGCCTATCAGGGTCAGCTTCGATTCGCCGCTCGACGTCACCACCAGCGCCAGCAACGCCCTCGATCTCGAGTTCGATCTGGGGCACCCGGCGTTCATCGTGGCGCACTCGCCGCCGGCGGCCATGGGCGCGACGCTCTGGGCGGTGAACTTCGACGGGCCGGTGCACCGACGCCGGGTCGGCGACCTGCGGTGGCTCGTGCTGCGCGACACTTACGGCACGGTCCAGTCGGTCGCCATGGACAACTCCTCGATCAGCATCCTGCGGGACTTTCCCGTGGAGCCGGCGACCAGCCCGGAGACCGGGATCACGAGCTCCCGGCAGCTGACGATCCTCGCCGATGCCGCCAACGGCACCATCTTCTACGACCTCGACGCGAAGACCCGCACCGTGATCAAGGACTTTTCCGCGCAGGCAGGCACGCTCGACAACAAGTTCGTGCGCATCGCCGCGCGCTACCAGGTCGACGGCTCGCTGGTCGCGGTGCGCATCTGGGCGAGCAGCAGCTTCAACAGCGTCTGGGTGAGTCCCGAGGGCCACGTGCTGCACGTCGACGCGACCAACGGCCTGATCACCGTGGAGAATGAAGACGGCGTCGGGGTGCCGGTGGCGGTCGATGCCAACACCCAGTTCTTCTTCCGCGCGCCGCAGGATCCCGCGGCCGACGCCGCCCCGATCGGCAGCGGCACCGGCTTCCTCGCCAACGACGACCTGGTGCGCGGCTTCAAGGTGCACCTGAGCGTCGCCGACCCGCTGGCGGTGCCGCTGCTGGCCGAGAGCGTCGACATCGAGACCGCGGCCTACTCCGGCACGATCTCGGGCGCGAGCACCACGGGCTTCACGTACACGCGGCAGTTCCTGCGCAGCAGCGACGATTACTCGATCGCGCTCAAGTATCTCCCGGCCACGGCGCCCAACACCGACCCGAGCGGCAACGCCATCATGGGATTCGACTGGTGGAACTTCACCTTCCCGACGCTCGCCGATACGGGCGCGAGCGCGGTCCCGGACTTCGTCTCGGCGACCACGGGCGCGGTGAACTTCGGCGGCACGGTGGGTGCGGTCTCCGCCTGGGGAGCGAGCTTCGCCACCTGGTCGACGGCGGCCCCGGCCGGCTGGCAGGCGCCCGAGGCGGTGCTCGAGCCGACCCCGCTGCCGATCGGCGCCGTGGTGACGCCGCTCAGCAACGACGCCTTCACCATGACGGTGCTGGGCGGCGCCAATCCGGGCACGGTCGATGTGACCACCACCCAGGGCTCGGCGACGCTCGTCTATCAGGTGGATCGCAGCAACGGCGTAGTCAGCGTGAGCCCGGTGGACATCAGCACCAGCGCCGGACTCATGACGCTCACCAACAACCTGACGGCCGGCACTCCGGTCAAGGTATGGGGCGTGCCGCAGCCGGCGAGCGGGCAGGCGAGCGGAGCGCTCAAGGCCTACGTGCTGGTCTACTTCACCGGAATGCTGCCGGCGATGTGAGGCTGTTGCGGTTTATCATGGCAGCGTGCCGCCCGCACAGTCCCCGGCCGATGAACTGACGCGCATCGCGCGCCGCGCGATGCTCGAGCGCGGCCTGCAGCCGGATTTCCCGCCCGCCGCGCTCGCGCAGTTGTCGGCGATCCAGGCGGCCGCCGCTGCGGCTCCGGGCGAGGCGGGCGAGCTGCGCGATCTGCGCGCGCTGCCGTGGTGCTCGATCGACAACGACGAGTCGCGCGATCTCGACCAGCTGTCGGTCGCCGAGCCGCTCGCGGGCGGCGCCGTCCGCGTGCAGGTCGCCATTGCGGACGTCGATGCGAGCGTGCCGGCCGGCTCGCCCATCGACGCTCACGCGGGCGTCAACACCACCTCGGTCTACACCGCGGCACAGGTCTTCCCCATGCTGCCCGAGCGGTTGTCGACCGACCTCACCTCGCTCGGCGAAGGCGCGAGGCGCCTCAGCCTGGTGGTCGGGATGACGGTCGCCGCCGACGGCACGGTGAGCGGCGGAACGGTGTACCGCGCGTGCGTCGTGAATCACGCCAAGCTCGCCTACGACGGCGTCGGCGCGTGGCTCGCCGGCAGTGGGCCGCCGCCGGCGCGGGTCGCGGCCGTGGCGGGCATGGAGCGCCAGCTGCGCATCCAGGACCGCGCGGCGCAGGCGCTCAAAGGGGCACGGCACGCGCAGGGGGCACTGCGCCTCGCCACGCCCGAGGCGCACGCGGTCTTCTACGGCCGCACGCTCGTCGATCTGCGGCCCGATGAGAACAACCGCGCCAGGGAGCTCATCGAGTATTTCATGATCGCCGCCAACGGCGTCGCCGCCTGTTTCCTCGAGGAGCGCGGCTCGGCGTCGCTGCGCCGTGTGCTGCGCGTGCCGGAGCGCTGGGGACGGATCGTGGAGCTCGCCCGCCGGCTCGGCGAACCGCTGCCCGCCGTGCCCGATGCGCGTGCGCTGAGCGCCTTCCTGGCGAGGCGCGAGGCGGCGGCTCCCGAGCGCTTCGCGGATCTGTCGCTCGCGGTGGTGAAGCTCCTCGGCGCAGCCGAGTACGTGCT
>DASSQU010000316.1:0-8333 GCA_035702325.1 Steroidobacteraceae bacterium | reverse complement strand
CAGCGCCTACGACGCCAACTGCTATCTCTATATCTCCCGCGCCATGGACCGCTTCGACCTGGCGGCGCACGGGGAGCCGGCCGAGCTCTTCCGCCGCTCGGGCCTCGCCCGCGCGCTGGTCATCGGGGTGCAGACCGATCTGCTCTTCTCCCTGAGCGAGCAGCAGGCGATCGCCCAGGCGCTCTCGGCCGCGGGGGTGACCACGCGCTTCGCGCCGCTCTCCTGCATCGAGGGGCACGACGCCTTCCTGGTGGACCTGAAGACCTTCGGCCGGGAAATCGGGGCCTTCCTGCGCGAGGGATGGCAGGCACGCGGCCGGCGACTGCCCTGAGGGCCCCCGACGGTGCGAAATTA
Source organism: Steroidobacteraceae bacterium (assembly GCA_035702325.1). Lineage (GTDB taxonomy): Bacteria > Pseudomonadota > Gammaproteobacteria > Steroidobacterales > Steroidobacteraceae > 13-2-20CM-66-19. The sequence continues at coordinate 7,979 of DASSQU010000316.1, read as the reverse complement.
AGTTCAACGGCTGCGGCAAAGCTCGCGCGTGCACGGCATAATGGCCCGCGGGGAGCTCGCGGGATAAAGAGAACAACGAGAGCCGTCGAGGCCGAGCTGTGGAACGCCGACTGCACACACGACATCGTGCCCGAACCATCGTGTACATCACGGTGCCGGGCGGCCGCCGCAAGCTTTGCAAGGCGGTCAACCTGAGTGCTACGGGCGTCTTCATCGAGACCAGCAATCTGGGGCTGCGCAAGGGACAGCACGTGGTGCTGTCGTTCGCCATCAATCTCGGCACGATCATCAAGCTGCACCGGCGCACCGCCGTGGTGGCGCACGTCTCGCGCGGCGGCACCGGGCTGATGATGGAGACTTACGCTCAGGCCTCGAGCTGAAGGTGGCTGCGGCTGCGCTTCTCACCATCGGCGCACTCGCCGCCCGCGCCCGCGTCTCGACCTCGCTGCTGCGCTTCTACGAGCGCGAGGGACTCCTGCGCCCGGCACGGCGCAGCGCGAGCGGCTACCGCCTCTACGGCGCGGAGGCGGAGCAGACGCTGCTCTTCATCCGCCGCGCGCAGCGCCTCGGGCTCTCGCTCGATGACATCCGCGCGGTGCTCGCCGGGCGCCGCGGCGCCGGGATCACCGGCAGGACCGTGGTGGGGATCGCCGAGCAGCGCTTCCTCGAGATCGAGCGGCGCCTCACCGAGCTGCTGGTGCTGCGGCACGAGCTCGAGCTGTTTCTCGACGATCTCGCGCAGCGGGTCGGGCGGCTGAAAGGCGGCGGCGGCGGGCGGCTCTACCGTGATCTCCTCGAGCACGTGTGCGGCGATGCGCACGGCCACGTGGCCCGCTCCTCGATGACGCGCCTGATGCGCCGCATCGGCTGCTCGCTCGCCGACGCCGGGCGCGAGTCGCTGTTCGCGGCGCTGCGCGGCCGGCACGTGCACGTGTGGCGCGAGGACGGCGGCTACACGGTGCTGATCCCCGGACACGATGCGGCGGTCGGCGCCGCGCTCCGCCAGCTGCAGGACGCCGAGGCCGGCTGCACCGCACACGTCGACCTCGCGCTCGCCGAGAGCACCGAAGGCTGGATGCTCACCGTGCGCGGCGACGGCGCATTCCTCTTCGCGCAGCTGTTCCTCGCGCTCGAGGCGGCCGACACTTAAGCCGTGCGTACCTCGGCCGCGAGTGCGCCGATCTGCACGTGATCGGTGCGCTCCTTCTCCCACGCCTCGAGCGCGAGACCCTGGCGCTCGAGCAGCTCGCGGATCGCGCCGGTGCGCCACTCGAGCACCTGGTCGAGGATCGGCACCATGATGCTGAAGGCGTTGTCGCTGAGCACCGTGCGCCGCGCGATACGCGCGAGCTGCCGGTTGTCCGACACCGCGATCGTGAAGCCGTCGTGATTGTTGACGTGCAGCATGACGTGCACGTCCGAGCTGCCGTCGCCGACGTAGATCACGCGATCGGCGGGGATGGCGAGTCCGTGCTGCAGCTCCTCGATCACCGCGACCTTGCCGTAACCGGCCGGCACGCGCCGGATCGCGCGCACCTCGCCCGAGGCCTCGTCGAACTCGAGCTCCGTGCCGTAGATGTGGTCGGGCGCGACGATGCCGGCGAGGGCGGACCTCACGATCTCGCGCGGCGCGGCCGAGATGATGTAGAAGGAGAAGCGCACGCCCTCGAGCCCCTGCTCGAGAGTCCGCACCAGCGCCGCAATGGCGCCCTTCAGGCGCACGCGCCGGCCGGTTTCGATGAGATGCTCGTGACGCACGCCGCGGAACTCCGGGTCGTGGCGGATGAGGTAGGCGAGCTCCCCGCCCTGCTGGACGAGATTGCTGTCGGCCAGTCCCTGCACCCGCTCCTGGAATCCCCGCACGCCGAGCAGCTCGCTCAGAACCAGACCCGAGTCGTTGAAGCTCAGCGTGCGATCGAAATCGGACGCCAGCAGGTAGTGGCGGGGAATCTCTTGCTTCAAGGCGCAATCCTCCTGATCGTGCGTTCAGTTGAGTTCGACCCGCCGCGCCGGGGAAAGTGCAGGCAGGGGCACTATCCCATGTGGCGCCTCCCGTCGGGAATGCAACCCATGTGCCGCGGAGTGGACCGTGTCGCCGCCGGGCGTCAGGCGCCCGGCGCGCCGGCGGCGCTGGTCAGCTGCCGGTCGCCTGCCCGCTCGTGGTGCGGGCCGCACCCTCCTTGACCTTGAACTCCGGTTGAAGGTGCATCCTGTGCCGGCCGCGGAATCCTCCGCAGGCGCTTGACCGGAGGCAGGGTGACTGCGCCACAGCCGGAACCGCCGAGCAGCACTGCCCCGGGCGAGGGGCTGCTGCACGCCAAGATCGCCGGCATGGACTGCGGCAGCTGCGCGCTGACGATCGAGGATGGGCTGCGCCAGCTCCCCGGCGTGCGGCGGGTGTCGGTCGACTTCACCACCGAGTCGCTCGAGCTCGAGGGCGATGCGAGCCGCGCGCAGGTCGAGGAGCGGCTGCGCCAGCTCGGCTATCGGCTGCGCGGTGCGGAGGACCCGTCCGCGCAACCGTCCGCCGCACCCGGCGCCGCCGCCCGCTCCCGCGGCTTCCTCGCCTTCCTCCTGAGTGAGCCGCAGCAGCGGCTCGCGCTCGCCGCCGCCGGCACGGTGCTGATCGCGAGCGGCGTGGCGGCCGCGAGCGGCGCACCGGCCGTACGGGGCCTGCTCACCCTCGCGCTCGCCGCCACCGTCGTGCTCGTCGGGGCGCCGATCTTCGGCAAGGGACTGCGGGCGCTCGTCTTCAGCCGCCGCGTCAACATCGATCTCCTCATGACGCTCGCCGCGCTCGGGGCGCTCGCGATCGGCGCGGCCGGGGAAGCGGCAACCGTGGTGCTGCTGTTCACGCTCGGCGAGGGGCTCGAGCGCTTCTCGGCCGCGCGCGCCCGGGAGTCGCTGCGCAGTCTGCTCGAGCTGCAACCGCAGACCGCGACCCTGCTCGAGCGGCATGCCGGCCAACACCCGCAGGAGAAGCACGCCCACGGAGCCGGGCCCGGTCACGAGCACCGCCACACGGAAGTGGTGGCGGCGAGCGCGCTCGAGCCCGGCGACCTGATCCTGGTCAAGCCCGGCGAGCGCATCGCCGCGGACGGCTCCGTACGCAGCGGCTCATCGAGTGTCGACGAGGGCGCGGTGACCGGCGAGAGTCTGCCCGTGGCGAAGGGCGCCGGCGATGCGGTGCTCGCCGGCACCGTGAACGCCGAGGGCGCGCTCGAGGTCGAGGTGACGCGCGTCGCTGCCGATTCTACCCCGGCGCGCATCGCGCGCCTCATCGAGCAGGCGCAGGCCCAGCGCTCGCCGGCCGAGCGCTTCATCGACCGCTTCGCCCGCTGGTACACCCCTGCGGTGGTCGTGATCGCGGTGCTGGTGGTCGCGGCCGGGGTGCTCGCCTGGGGCGGACCGCTCATCGCGCCCGGGGGCGGCAGCGGCGGCTGGCTCTATCGGGGTCTCGCGCTCCTGGTCGTCGCCTGCCCCTGCGCGCTCGTCATCAGCATTCCGGTCACGGTGGTGAGCTCGCTCACGCGGCTGGCGCGCTGCGGAGTCCTGGTGAAAGGCGGCGAGCAGCTCGACCGGCTCGCCGAAGTGCACACCATCGCCTTCGACAAGACCGGGACGCTCACCCGTGGGCGCCCGAGCGTCACCGCCGTGCAGGCGCGCGGCTGCGAGCACGAGCCGCAGCGCGCGGCCGGCTGCGCGGGCTGCGACGAGGTCATCGCACTCGCCGCCTCCGTCGAGCGCGGCTCCGAGCACCCGATCGCGCACGCCATCATGGAGTGGGCCCGCTCGCGCGGGCTTGCGCACCGCTACCCGCCGGCCAGGGCAATCGTCGCAGCCGCGGGGCGCGGGGTCAGCGGACAGCTCGGGGGAACCGCCATCGCGGTCGGTACCGAGGCGCTCATGAGCGCGCGCGGCTCGACGAACGGCGCCTACCAGTTTTCCGGTCTCACCGGGTCGGCGCGCACCGTGATGCTGGTGGCGCGTGATTCGGCCGTGGTGGGCGCCATCGGGGTCGAGGACGCCGTGCGGGACGAGACGCGCGCGGTGCTCGCCGAGCTGCGCCGCGCGGTGCCGCGGCTGCGTACCGCGATGCTGACCGGCGACAACCCGCGGGTCGCCGCGGAGGTCGCCGGCCGCATCGGCGAGGTCGACGAGGTGCGCGCGCAGCTCCTGCCCGCGGACAAGCTCGAGGCCATCGAGCGGCTGCGGCGCGAGCACGGTCCGGTCGCCATGGTGGGCGATGGCATCAACGATGCGCCGGCGCTCGCCCGCGCCGACGTCGGCATCGCCATGGGCGGTGGCGCTTGCGCGCAGGCGATGGAGACCGCCCACGTCGTGCTCATGCAGAATGACCTGAAGCGCCTGCCGGCGCTGCTGCGGGTCGCGCGGCGCAACCGCGCCATCGTCAGGGAGAACATCGCACTCAGCCTGCTCCTCAAGCTCGCCTTCCTGGCGCTCGCCATTCCCGGCTTCGCCACGCTCTGGCTCGCGGTGGTCGCGGACGTCGGCACCACCGTGCTCGTCACGCTGAACGGCATGCGGATGCTGAGAGCCCGCTGAAGCTGCGCGGGGTGGTACGCTCGGGCGACAAGGAGAGCCCCGTGCGCAAACCCCATTCCCCTGCCCGCCGGCGGCTGCTGCGCGGACTCGCCCTAGGAGTGCCTCTGGGGAGCCTCGCGCTCGCCCGCGCGGCCCGGGCGGCCGCCCCGCCGTTGCCGCTCCTCAGCGTCGACGCTCCCGAAGCGAAGGCGGTGAAGTACGTCGAGGATGCCGCCCAGGCCGGGCCGGCCGCGGCGGGCACCAGCTGCGCGAACTGCGCGCTCTACCAGGGGCCGGACGGTTCGCCGCAGGGACCCTGCCAGATCTTCCCCGGCAGGGACGTGAAGGCGAAGGGCTGGTGCACCTCCTGGGCGCCGCAGATGTGAGGGGCCCGGCCGATCACTCGTAGCAGGGTCCGATCTCACGCACCTCGACCGTGGCCCACTCGGCCGCGGGACACTCGGCCGCGAGCGCCAGCGCCTGCTCGCGCGTCGCGCAGTCGACGAGGAAGAACCCGCCGACGAGCTCCTTCGATTCTGTGAACGGACCGTCGACCACGGCGCGGCGCCCGGCGCGCACCGTGAGGCGCGCGGCCTTTGAGTCCTCCTTGAGCGACTGGGTGGCAATGAGGAGGCCGCGCTGCTTGAGGCTCTCGGCGTAGCGCAGCATGCGGGCGTAGACCGCGCGCCCCTCCTCGACACCCCGGCTCTGCCGCTGGCCGCGCGGTTCGACGATCAACAGCAGGTAGGACATCGGCGTCTCCTAGGCGCGGTTGCAGGCCGCGGCGCGCTCGCGCAGCAGCTGCTTCTCGCGCGCATTGTGCGTGAGCTCGGCGGCCCGCTCGAACTCCCCGCGCGCCTCGGCGAAGCGCCCGAGCTTCGCGAGCAGGTCAGCGCGCACGCTCGGCAGCAGATGGTAGGACCTGAGCGCCCCGTCCGCCGCCAGCCGGTCGGCGAGCTCGAGCCCGGCGGCGGGACCGTAGGCCATGGCGACGGCCACGGCGCGGTTCAGCTCGACCACGGGCGAGGGAGCGATGCGGGCGAGCTCGTCGTAGAGCGCGGTGATGTATACCCAGTCGGTGTCGGCGGCGGTGGGGGCGCGCGCGTGACAGGCAGCGATCGCGGCCTGCAGCAGGTAGGGGCCGCGCGTCTCCCCGAGCGTCTCCCCGCGGGCGAGCGCGGCGAGGCCGCGGTGGATCAGCACCCGGTCCCAGAGCGCGCGGTTCTGCTCGAGGAGCAGTACCGGCTCGCCGCCCGGACCGGAGCGCGCGTGCAGCCGCGAGGCCTGGATCTCCATGAGGGCGACGAGCCCGTGAACCTCGGGCTCGCGCGGCGCGAGCTCGGCGAGGATGCGCCCGATGCGCAGCGCCTCCTCGCACAGCGCCGGGCGCATCCAGTCCTCTCCCGCGGTCGCGGAATAGCCTTCGTTGAAGATGAGATAGATGACTTCGAGCACCGAGGCGAGACGGGCAGTGAGCGCCTCGCCGCGCGGGATCTCGAAAGGAACCTGCGCTTCGCCGAGGGTCCGCTTGGCGCGCACGATGCGCTGCGCGATGGTGGGCTCGGGCACGAGGAAGGCACGGGCGATCTCGGCGGTCGTGAGCCCGCCGAGGAGCCGCAGCGTGAGCGCGGTGCGCGCGTCGGTGGGCAGCAGCGGGTGACAGGCGATGAAGATGAGCCGCAGCAGGTCGTCCCCGATGCCGTCCCCGGCGCGCGTCTCGGGCTCGTCGCCTTTCAGGTCCTGTTCCATTTCGAGCTCAACGCCGAGCACTGCGTGCTTGCGCGACAGCATGCGCCGGCGGCGCAGCTCGTCGAGCGCCCGGTTCCGGGCGGTGGTCATCAGCCAGGCGGCGGGGTTGTCGGGAATGCCGCTGCGCGGCCACTGCTCCAGCGCCGCGACGAGCGCGTCCTGGGCGAGCTCCTCGGCGAGCCCGACGTCGCCGACGAGGCGCGTCAGCCGCGCGATGAGACGGGCCGCCTCGATCCGCCAGACCGCCTCGATGGTGCGATGGGCATCCGTGGCCGTCATGGCCACGGATGACACCATCGCGAGTTGCACGGCGCAAGCCAGGACACTCAAGGCGCGGCCTTCAGGCCGCGGCGGCCACGGCGTGCTCGGGCTTGGCGCAGTTGACGATCCAGGGCGTGCCGAAGCGGTCGGTGCACATGCCGAAGCCGCGTGCCCAGAAGGTCTCCTGGAACGGCATGGTGACGGTGCCATCCGCGGCGAGCGCGTCGAAGATGCGCTGCGCCTCGGCGCGCTCGTCGACACCCGCCATGACGTTGAAGCCCTGCGGCGCCTGGTAGTCGCACAGCGCATCGCAGCCGAGCAGCATCTGGCCGCCGAAGTCGAGCCGCGCGTGCAGGATCTTGTCGTGGAACTCCGGCGGGGTCTGCTGCGCGCAGGGGGAAGCGCCGAAGGTGAGCGCGAACACGATCTGGCCGCCGAAGGTCTCGGCGTAGAACTTGAACGCCTCGCTGCAGTTGCCCTTGAAGTGCAGATGGGTCGCGGTTTGCATGGACGTGCTCCGTTCGATGTGGAGGGGGATCAGTTCTTGGCGCCGGCGCCGCTGCGCCCGTCGAGGCGCGCCTCCGCGGCCTGCAGCTCGGGGGCGAGCGTCGGGCCGAAGTCCTCGGCCTCGAACACGCGGCGGATCTCGATCTCCTCGCCGGTCTTGTGGAACGGCGAGCGGCGGATCCACTCGACGGCCTCGGCCATCGAGCGCACCTGCCAGAGCCAGAAGCCGGCGATCAGCTCTTTGGTCTCGGTGAACGGGCCGTCGATGACGCGGCTCGTGCCGCTGCCGAACCTGACGCGCACGCCCTGCGAGCTCGCCTGCAGTCCCTCGGCCGCGAGCAGCACGCCCGCCCTGACGAGCTCCTCGTTGAACTCGCCCATCTCGGTGAGCAGCGCCTCGCTCGGGAGCACCCCGGCCTCCGAATCCTCGTTCGCCTTCACGATGACCATGACTCGCATATCGCCTCCTCGAAAACCGGTGATCCGCAGCCGCTACCATGGGCGCGGCGGGTCTTTGAATCGGCGCGCCGTGCGCCGGTTCTGTTCCTATGACGAACGGGCGATGCGCAATTCGACATGCCGCGGTGGATGAGACGGATGCCGGCCTCAAGTGACTGAAAACACGTGAAATTATCTTCCCCATGGCCGGCCGGGCCGGTGCCGCATGCCCCGCATGCCCGCCTCGAGCCGCTGCGCTTCGTGAGCCTCGAGGCGGCGAGCGGCCTCGCGCTCCTCGGCGCGGCCGCGCTCGCCCTCGCCTGGGCGAACTCGCCCTGGGGGGCGCGCTACCAGGCGCTCTGGCACCTGGGGACCGCCACCGGCTGCCCGAGTGTCCTTCCCGCCTGCGACCTGCATTTCCTGGTGAACGACGGGCTCATGAGCATCTTCTTTCTCGTAGTCGGTCTCGAGATCCGCCG
>DASSQU010000315.1:0-2660 GCA_035702325.1 Steroidobacteraceae bacterium | reverse complement strand
GACGCTGCCTTCGCGCGGGCTGTTTTCATCGGCGCTCGCCCTCGGGCGAGCGGCACGGCCGCTGCTGCCGCGCGCGCTCGCGCGCAAGGTGCCGCGAGCCTCGCCCGCGGGCACCTGGCCGCAGACGCAGCACGAGCGCCGCATGCTGGTGCTGGGCGGCTGCGTGCAGCCTTCGATCGCGCCCTCGATCAACGCGGCGGCCGCACGCGTGCTCGACCGGCTCGGCATCTCGCTCTCGGAAGCGGAGCGGGCGGGCTGCTGCGGCGCGGTGCCCTTCCACCTCAACTACCACCACGATGCGCTGGGGTACGTGAAGCGCAACATCGATGCGTGGTGGCCGCACATCGAGGCGGGCGCCGAGGCGATCGTGACCACCGCGAGCGGTTGCGGGACGATGGTTTTCGACTATGGCCGGCTGCTGCGCGAGGATCCGCAATATGCCGCGAAGGCGAGGCGCGTCTCGGAGCTCGCGCGCGACATCTCGGAAGTGGTCGTCGCCGAGCGCGCCGGCGTGATGTCGCGGTTGCGCCCGGGGCCGCGGCCCACCATCGCGTTCCAGTCGCCGTGCACGCTGCAGCACGGGCTCAGGATCCGCGGCTCGATCGAGTCGCTGCTCGCGCAGGCCGGGTTCACGCTCACCGTCGTGCCCGATGCGCACCTGTGCTGCGGCTCGGCGGGCACCTACTCGATCCTGCAACCCGAGATCTCGCAGCAGCTGCTGAAGAACAAGGTGGAGGCGCTCGAGTCGGGCAATCCCGACCTCATCGCCACGGCGAACATCGGCTGCCTCACGCACATCCAGTCCGGGGCGCACGTCCCGATCCGACACTGGATCGAGCTGCTCGACGAGCAGATGCAATAAATGGGGTCAATAAATGGGGTCAGACTCCTTTTCGAATAATTCAGGTTCAGTGACGGTTAGCCGAACCTGAATTATTCGAAAAGGAGTCTGACCCCATTTATTGGCGCTGGTAGAGCACGAACAGCTCCGTGCGATCCCCCGGCCGCGCGCCACGCCAGAGCTCCTTCCATTCGGGACCGGCATCGGGCGGGCGCGCGGGCGAGGCCTGCACGAGCAACACGCCGCAGGCCGACGCGAGCGGCGAGTCGTCGCGGACGGTCTGGATGTCGACGAAATAGTCGAGCAGCGCCCGCTGGGCATCGCCCACGTTGCGGCGCGCGATGCAGCGCGTGCCGGCGGGCATGGCGGCGACCATCTTCATGCCCACGCCGCGGTAGGAGCGCGCCTGGTCCACGATCGGCACCCCGAGGGTCATGACGAGCATCCAGACCATGGTGATGCCGGAGGTCCAGTTGACGAGCGCGCGCCGGGTCGACCGCAGCGACCGCGCCGCCACCGCGATCCACACCAGCGTGAGCAGCGCGGCGAACGCGAAGGCGATGAAGCTGAAGCGGTACGTGAAGCCGGGCACCTCGCGCTGCAGCATGGCCGCCGCCAGCTCGGGGCGCCCCGTGAGCGCCGCGAACCAGCCGATCCACAGCAGCGCCGCGAAGAGGAAGAACGTCGTCATGCCGAACCAGTCGAGCGCGCTGGCGGCGCCCCGCGGCAGCGTCTCGATGTCGGCGACGCCCAGGATGGCCAGCGGCAGCAGCAGCGGCAGCGCGTTGGCGTCGCGCGCGTCGGCGAAGAACGCCGCCACGACGAAGAACGCGACGAACGCGAGCAGCGGCAGCTGCAGGTCGGTGCGCACCTCGATGCGTTTCCAGGCGCGCCACACGGTCCAGGCGGCGAGCGGCCACGCGGGCCACGTGTACCACGGCAGCAGCTTGGCGAAGTAGAGGACGCCCGGCCCGTCGCCCGCGGCGAAGGGATTGCTCCAGCGCACCGTGCCGGCATTGTCGAGCCACATGCGCAGCAGGTCGTGCGATCGCAGGGCGAGCGCGGCCGGCCAGGCCGCGAGCAGCGGCAGCGCGCACAGGACCGCCATGCCCGCGGTCAGGGCATAGCGCCGGTTGCGCCACTCGGCGCCGCCGCCCAGCGGCAGCAGCATGAGCAGCGCCGACAGCATCCCGAGGGGCAGGAAGCCATTGCCGAGGAAGGCCACGCCGACCCCGGCTCCGGTCGCCGCACCGCCCACGAGGGGGCGTCGCAGGCTCAGGGCGAGGCCGTAGAGGGCCAGCGCCACGCCGGCGAGCCCGGCCAGGTCCGGCGTCATCTCGTGGGCGCGAATGAGCAGCCCCAGGCAGCCGATGAAGAGCAGGACGGCCTGGCGCACGGCGCGGCCTCCCAGGAGCTCGTAGGCCGCTCCAGCGAGCAGCGCGAGGGTAGCCGCCATGAACACGCCCGAGGCGAGCCGCGCCGCATCGTGGAGGGCCAGCAGCCCCCCGAAGGCCTTCGCCATGAGCGCGGCGGTCCACAGGAAGAGCGGCGCCTTCTCGAGGTTCGGCTCGCCCGCGACGCGGAAGACGATCCAGTCGCCGGTGCGCAGGATCTCGAGCACGTTGCCGAAGTAAACCGCCTCGTCCGCCTTCCACGGGTCGTGCCCGACCAGGCCCGGGACCAGCCAGGCGAGGCAGACGATCAGGAAGAGCGCGGTCTTGAGCCGCGTGGGCGGCCCGTCGTAGGCGATGCGCCCGCGCAGGGCGGCGTCGGTCATGGCGCGATTATGGGGGACGCACCCCGGGGACGCACCCCGGTC
>DASSQU010000314.1:0-6903 GCA_035702325.1 Steroidobacteraceae bacterium | reverse complement strand
AGCGCGAGATTGACGAGCTGCTGGCCGGGGAAGCGGATGCTGCGGGTGATCAGTCCCTGGAGCTTGCCGAAGGCGATGGCGCTGCCGCTGAAGGAGACGGTGCCGATGATGCCGCCCGCGACCGCCAGCGTGCCGGTGACGTGGCCAGCGGGCCCGCCGCGGTACAGCTCGACGGCGGCGATCGCCGCCGCCGCGCCGCCGCCCATGCCGTTGTAGAGCGCGATCATCTGCGGCATGTTGGTCATCGCCACGCGCTTGCCGCTCCACCAGGCGAGCACGCCGCCGAGCAGCATCGCCGGCAGGATGAATGCGTAGTTGGACATCCCCGGGTAGAGGAAGGTGATGAGCGTCGCGACCGCCATGCCGGAGCCCGCCCACAGGATGCCGCTGCGCGCGGTCACCGGTGAGCTCATGCGCTTCAAGCCCATGATGAACAGCACCGCGGTGACGAAGTAGCTCGCCTGGATCAGGAGAGTCGCCGAGACCCACTGCGGCATCAGTGCGTCCTCTGGCTCGCGCGGCGCTCGCCGCTCGACTTGAACATCTCGAGCATGCGCTCGGTGACGACGTAACCGCCGACCGCATTGCCGGCCGCGAGCAGCACGCCGACGGATCCGATGGCGAGCTCGAGCGGGCTGTGGGCGCGGCCGAGCGCCACCATCGCGCCCACCAGCACGATGCCGTGCACGAAGTTCGAGCCCGACATCAGCGGGGTGTGCAGGATCACCGGCACGCGCGCGATGACCTCGTAGCCGGTGAAGGCCGCGAGCATGAAAATGTAGAGCGCCACCATTCCGGTCATGCAAGCCCCTCCAGCGCCTTGGCGGTCGGCGCGTGCGTGATCGCGCCGTCGCGCGTCAGGCACGACTGTGCGAATACCTCGTCGCCCCAGTCGATCGCGAGCTCCCCCTTGACGATCGCGGGCTTGAGGAAGTTGTAGAGATTGCGGGCGTACATCTCGCTCGCGTTGTAGGCGAGCGCGGCGGGCAGGTTCAGCGCGCCGACGATCTTCACCCCGCGGTGCTCGACGATCTCCCCGGCGCGGGTGAGCTCGCAGTTGCCGCCCTGCTCGGCGGCGACGTCGACCACCACCGAGCCGGCGCGCATGCGCTCGAGCGCGGCGCGCGAGATGATCTTCGGCGCCGGGCGTCCTGGCACGGAGGCGGTGGTGACCACGGCGTCCGCCACGGCGATGCGCGAGTCGAGCACTTCCTGCTGCCTGGCCTTCTCCTCGGGGGTGAGCTCGCGCGCATAGCCGCCGCTGCCCTCGGCGCTCACTCCGGTCTCGACGAACTTCGCCCCGAGCGAGCGCACCTGCTCGCGGGTGGCGCTGCGCACGTCGTAGGCCTCGACCACCGCGCCGAGCCGCCGCGCGGTGGCGATCGCCTGCAGCCCGGCGACCCCGGCGCCGATGACCAGCAGCTGGCTGGGGCGGATGGTGCCCGCGGCGGTGGTGAGCATGGGCAGGAACTTCTGCAGCTCGTTCGCCGCGATGAGCACCGCCTTGTAGCCGGCGATCGCGGCCTGGGAGGAGAGCGCGTCCATCGATTGCGCGCGCGAGATGCGCGGCACGAGCTCCATGGCGAACGCGGTCACGCCGCGCGCCGCCAGGGTGCGCACCTCGGCGGCGCGCGCGTGCGGCTGCATGAACCCCACCACCACCGCGCCCTTCCTGAGCTGGCCGATCTGCGCCACCGCGAGCGGCTGCACGGTGAGCACGACGTCGGCGGCGGCGAGCACCTCGGCCGGCGAGGCCGCCCAGCTCACGTTCTTGTAGGAGGAATCAGGGAAGCGCGCGCGCTCGCCCGCGCCGCGCTCGAGAACCAGGCGCGCCCCCTCCCGCGCGAGCTTATCGGCGATCTCGGGAGTGAGACTGACGCGCGTTTCCTGCGGCGCGCTCTCGCGAAGCGCACCAATCGTCACTGACATCCCGCCACCTCTCGCAAGCGCGTGGCTGACCGGCCACGCAAATGGAAATTCTCAATCGAATTAACACTTTGCGATGTTGAATTCTTGCATAAAATTGCCGTATCTTACAGCGGCCATGCTGGGCATCGACCTCGAGCGCGCCGATCACGGCCTCCCCGAAGACCTGAACGTCATCGCGCGGGGTGCCGCGCGCGGACTGTCGCAGCTCGTGCTGCGCACCGACGTCGCCGGCATGCCGCTCGAGTGGATCGACTACAAGGAAGCCGCGCGACTGTACCACCAGGAGCAGGTCGCTTACACGTGCGGCTCGCTGCTCTACGAGCTGTACGGGGGCACCAACGCGCGCACCGGGCGGCGCACCGTGCTCGAAGTCAACTCGATCGTCGCGACCGTCGGGCACACCGGCAACCCCGGCAACACCCGCCACGACTACGTGCCGCCGCTCAACAACCAGACGCTGTTCCGGCGCGATGCGTACCTGTGCATGTACTGCGGCGCGCGCTTTGCCTCGCGCGAGCTGTCGCGCGATCACATCCGGCCCTTCAGCCAGGGCGGCATCGACAGCTGGACCAACGTGGTGGCGGCCTGCCGCCGCTGCAACAACGCCAAGGCCTCGCGCACCCCGGAGCAGGCACGCATGCAGCTGATCGCGGTGCCGTTCACCCCCACCTACGCGGAATACATCTTCCTCAAGGGCCGGCGCGTGCTCGCCGACCAGATGGAGTACCTGCTGGCGCACTTCCCGCGCTCGAGCCCGCTGCACGACCGCATCCGCGCCTACCTGTCTTAGTTAATAGGCCGAAATCGCTGGAAGCGATTTCGGCGGACATCACTGCGGTTGCCGCCGGCAAAAAGCGTGGTTTTTGCCGGCTGCGCATCAGGGAGCGATTTCGGCGGACATCGCTGCGGTCGCCGCGCGTGACGGTTCGGGGCGTCGCCTGCTAAGGTCCGCGGCGTGATCTTCCTCGTCGACGCCTCGGTTTACGTGTTTCGCGCTTACCGCTCGATGCTGCCCGAGATGCTCGATGCCGACGGCAACCCGACCCACGCGGTGTTCGGCTTCGCCCGCTTCCTCGGGGATCTCATCGAGCGGGTGCGACCCGACTACATCGCGGTCGCTTTCGACCAGCGCCGCCGCAGCGACTCCTACCGCGTGCAGCTCTACCCGGCCTACAAGGCCAACCGCGAGCCCGCGCCCGCCGACCTGGCGCTGCAGTTCGAGCGTTGCCGCGAGCTGTGCGCCCATCTCGGCATCCCGGCGTTCGTGCATCCGCAGTACGAGGCCGACGACGTCATCGGCACGCTCGGGACGCTGATGCGCGCGGCCGGGGAGCGCGCCGCCTTCATCACCCGTGACAAGGACCTCGCGCAGTTGCTGCGCGACGGCGACCTGCTGTGGGACTTCGGCGCGCGCGGGCAATTCGGCTACCACGACATCGAGCGCCATTTCGGCGTGCCGCCCGAGCGCTTCGCCGACTACCTGGCCCTCACGGGCGACGAGGTCGACAATATCCCGGGCGTGCCGGGGGTCGGGCATCGCACCGCCGTCTCGCTCATGAAGGCCTTCGCCTCGCTCGAGGAGCTGTACGACAACCTGGCACGGGTGGCGCTCCTCAAGGTGCGCGGGGCGGGCACGCTCGGCGCGCGGCTGCGGGAGTACCGCGAGTCGGTGTACCTGGCGCGCCAGCTCACCCGCATCAGCTGCGATCTCCCGCTCGGCGTCGCGCCCGCGGGGCTGCGGCGCCGCGTGCCCGACCTCGCCTCGCTCTCGCGCCTCTACGACCGTCTCGGGTTCGGGCCGTTCCTGCGCCGCCAGGGCGAGCGCCTGGCGCAGTTGCCCGCGGCCGGCGCGTGAGCGGCGGGCGGCGGTCTCGCCGATGGAGTCCCTGGCGCCCGTCGCCGCGGAGATCGCCCGGCTCGCCGGCGTCGGCTGCCGGCCGGAGCCCGAGGCGAGGATAGCCGGCGGCAGCATCAACCGCTGCTACCGCTGGGTCTCGGGCGCGGGACCCCTGTTCGTCAAGGTGGGCGCCCGGGAGGCGCTGGCGATGTTCGAGGCCGAGGCGGCCGGTCTCGCCGAGCTCGCCGCGGCGCGCGCGCTGCGCGTACCGAGGGTGCTGGCGTGCGGCAGCCGGGCGAGCCACGCCTTCCTCGCGCTCGAGTGGCTCGAGCACAGTGCGGTGACCGAAGCCTGCGAGGAGCGCCTCGGGCGCGGCCTCGCGAGCCTGCACCGCGTGACCCGGCCCGAGTTCGGGTGGCACCGCGACAACACCATCGGCAGCACGCCGCAGGCGAACGGCCCGCTGGCGGGCTGGGCGGAGTTCTTCCGCGAGCGGCGGCTGCGTCCGCAGCTCGCGCTCGCGGCGCAGCGCGGCTTTGCGAAGCTGCTCGCGCCGGCCGGCGAGCGGCTGTGTGATGCGGTCGAGGCGCTGCTCGGGGGGCACCGGCCGGCGGCGTCGCTGCTGCACGGGGACCTGTGGGGCGGCAACTGGCTGGCTACCGCAGGCGGCGAACCCGCCGTCTTCGACCCGGCGGTCTACTACGGGGATCGCGAGACCGACATCGCCATGAGCCGGCTCTTCGGCGGTTTCGGGCCTGCCTTCTACCGGGCATACGCGGCCGAGGCACCGCTGCCGCCCGGCGCGGAAATGCGCCGCGAGCTCTACGACCTCTATCACGTCCTCAACCACGCGAACCTCTTCGGCGGCTCCTATGCCCGCCGGGCGCGCGCCCTGATCGATGGTTTGCTCGAGCGGGTGCGCACCTGAGAGCCCGCGTGATTTCCGCTATGCTCCCGCACTACGGCCGCGCCTGAAGCGAACAACTGCCCAGGGGAACTGTCATGGCGAACAAGAACATCGAGTCGGTTCTGCTGGAGGAACGCAGCTTTGCGCCGGCGGCGGCCTTTGCCGCGCGCGCCCGCATCAAAGCCGCCGACCTCGAGAGCCTGCGCCGCCGCGCGGCCGAGGATCACGTGGGATTCTGGGCTGATCTCGCTGCACAGGAGCTCAGCTGGCACAAGCCGTTCACCATCGCGCTCGATGAGGCGCGCGCCCCGAACTACCGCTGGTTCACCGACGGGCGGCTGAACGCCTCGTGGAACTGCCTCGATGTGCACCTCAACGAGCGCGGCCACAAGACCGCGCTCATCTTCGAGGGCGAGCCCGGCGACGTGCGGCGGCTCTCGTACCGGGAGCTGCACGCCGAGGTATGCCGCTTCGCCAACGCGCTCAAGTCGCAGGGCGTGGTCAAGGGCGACCGGGTCATCATCTACATGCCTCTGGTCCCGGAGATCCTGATCGCGATGCACGCCTGCAACCGCATCGGCGCGATCCACTCGGTGGTCTTCGGCGGCTTCTCGGCGCCGGCGCTCAAGGATCGCATCGAGGATACCGGGGCGAAACTGGTGATCACCGCCGACGGCGGCTGGCGCGGCGGCCAGGCGGTCGAGCTGAAGGCCAACACCGATTCCGCACTCGCCGAGGGCTGCAAGAGCGTCAGGCGCGTCATCGTGCTCAAGCGCACCGGCCGGAACGTCGCCATGGACGCCAGACGCGACCGCTGGTGGCACGACGTCATCGAGGGGCAGCCGCCGGCCTGCGAGCCGGAGTTCGTGGACGCGGAGCACCCGCTGTTCCTGCTCTACACCTCGGGCTCGACCGGTAAACCGAAGGGCGTGCAGCACGCGACCGGCGGCTATCTGCTCGGCGCCAAGGTCACCACGCAGTGGGTGTTCGACCTGCGCGACGACGATGTCTTCTGGTGCACCGCGGACGTCGGCTGGGTCACGGGCCATACCTACCTCGCGTACGGGCCGCTCGCGGCGGGCGCCACGGTGGTGATGTACGAGGGTGCGCCGACGACGCCCGACGGCGGCCGCTTCTGGAAGATCTGCCAGAGTCACGGTGTCACCGTGTTCTACACCGCACCGACCGCGATCCGCGCGTTGATGAAGCTCGGCGATGCGCTGCCGGCGAAGTACGATCTCTCGCGGCTGCGGCTGCTCGGCAGCGTCGGCGAGCCGATCAACCCGGAAGCGTGGATGTGGTACCAGCGCGTGATCGGCGGGGGGCGCTGCCCGATCGTCGACACCTGGTGGCAGACCGAGACCGGCGCGATCCTCATCTCCCCGCTGCCGGGCGTGACGGCCACCAAGCCCGGCTCCTGCACCCAGCCGCTGCCGGGGATCGACGCCGATATCGTCGACGACCACGGCCAGCCGGTAAAGCGCGCCGATGCGGGCGGCTACCTCGTGATCCGCAAGCCCTGGCCGTCGATGCTGCGCACCATCTGGCGCAACAACCCGCGCTACGTCGAGGGCTACTGGTCCAAGTTCCATACCCGCTGCTACGTGGCGGGCGACAGCGCGCACCGCGACAAGGACGGCTACTTCTGGATCATGGGGCGCATCGACGACGTGCTGAAGGTCTCCGGCCACCGTCTCGGCACCATGGAGATCGAGTCGGCACTGGTGGCGCACCCGCTGGTGGCCGAGGCCGCCGTGGTCGGCAAGCCGCACGACATCAAGGGCGAGTCGGTGTTCGCCTTCGTGGTGCTGCGGGGGCTGCGGCCGAGCGGCGACACCAGCGCGCTCACCCGGGAGCTGCGCGACTGGGTCGGCAAGCAGCTCGGGCCGATCGCCAAGCCCGACGACATCCGCTTCGCGGACAATCTCCCCAAGACCCGCTCGGGCAAGATCATGCGCCGGCTGCTGCGCTCGGTGGCGAGCGGCGAGGAGATCTCGCAGGACGTCTCGACGCTGGAGAATCCCGCAATCCTCCGGCAGCTGCGCGGCGAGGAGTCAGCACCCGCGGCGCGGCCGGCGAGACCTGCCGCGCGCGGCAAGCGCCCGCGCCGCCCGGCGGCCGCCCGGCGCCGCAAGACCGTGCGTCGTGCCGTCGCCGGCAAGAGTGCGCGGCGTCCGGCGCGCACGCTGCGCAGCGGGGCGACGCGCGCCGCCGGCAGCCGCAAGCGCCC
>DASSQU010000313.1:0-5128 GCA_035702325.1 Steroidobacteraceae bacterium | reverse complement strand
CCGACCAGTGCCGTTGGGCTCGCGGTGAGGTAGGCGGCGAGCGGAAACTGATAACCGAAGCGCGCCGGGTTCAGCATCGCCACCTGCGCGCCGCGCCGCGCCGCCGTGCGCACGCGGTGCGCGAGGATCGGCACCTCGCGGCGCAGGTTCGAGCCGATCACCAGCAGCGCATCGAGCCGGTCGACGTCGGCGATGCGCATGCCGAGTCCCGGGAATGGCGGATCGGCCTGCTGGTCGCGGAAGTCGCGCTGGCGCAGCCGGTGATCGACGTTGTGGGTGCCGAGGCCGCGGGCGATGCGCCCGGTGAGGTACAGCTCCTCGAGCGTGCTGCAGGGGCTCACCAGGAAGCCGCACTCTGCCCGCCGGGCGGCGAGCCCCTCGGCCGCCTCGGTGAGCGCATGCTCCCATTCGGCCGGCTGCCACTCCGCGCCGCGGCGCACGAGCGGCTGCTCGAGCCGGTCGGGGCTGTAGACGCCCTCGTAGCTGAAGCGGTCGCGGTCGGCGATCCAGGTCTCGTTGATCGCCTCGTTCTCGCGCGGCACCACCCGCATCAGCCGCCCGCGCAGCACGTGGCCGAACAGGTTGGTGCCGACCGCATCGTGCGGCGAGATGAGCGGCGCGGAGCTCATCTCCCACGCGCGCGCGCTGAAGCGGTAGGGTTTCGATACCAGCGCCCCCACCGGGCAGAGGTCGATGACGTTGCCGGCGAGCTCGTGGTTGACGGTGCTCTCGATGTAGCTGCGCAGCGCCATGTGCTCGCCGCGGCCGATCATGCCGAGCTCCTGCAGGCCGGCGATCTCCTCGGTGAAGCGCACGCAGCGCGTGCAATGGATGCAGCGCGTCATGTCGGTGGCGATCAGGGGCCCGAGATTCTCGTCCGCCACCGCGCGCTTGCGCTCGGTGAAGCGCGAGATATCGCGCCCGAAGCCCACCGCCAGGTCCTGCAGCTCGCACTCCCCGCCCTGATCGCAGATCGGGCAGTCGAGCGGGTGGTTGATCAGCAGGAACTCCATGGTGGCCCGCTGCGCGCCGATCGCCCGCGGCGACCTGGTGAACACCTTCATGCCTTCCATCACCGGCGTGGCGCACGCCGGCAGCGGCTTCGGCGCCCTTTCCACCTCCACCAGGCACATGCGGCAGTTGGCCGCCACCGACAGCTTGTGGTGGTAGCAGAAGCGCGGCACGTAGGCGCCATGGGCGTCGGTGACACGGATGATCATCTCGCCCTTGCGCGCCTTGACCGGCACGCCGTCGATCTCGATGTTGACCAGGTCGTCTGCCATGGGTGCGGGAAGTGCCCGGGTGAGCCTTACGCCGCCCGCGCGCCGAGCGTGTCGCTCGCGAGGCTGCGGCCGCCGTGATCGATCATGTACTCGAACTCGTGGCGGTAATGCTTCAGGAAACTCTGCACCGGCCAGGCCGAGGCGTCGCCGAAGGCGCAGATGGTGTGGCCCTCGATGCGGTTGGCGACGTCGAGCAGCAGGCCGAGCTCCTCGCGGCGCGCGGCGCCCGCCAGCATCCGCTTCAGCATGCGGTTCATCCAGCCGGTGCCCTCGCGGCACGGCGTGCACTGCCCGCACGACTCCGCCATGTAGAAGCGCGAGATGCGCTCCAGCACCCGCACCATGCAGGTGGTCTCGTCCATCACGATGGCCGCACCGGTGCCGAGCGCCGAGCCCGCCGCCTTCACCGAGTCGTAGTCCATGTTGGTCCGGAGCATGATCTCCCCGGGCACCACCGGCACCGAAACGCCGCCGGGAATCACCGCCTTGAGCTTCGCTCCCCCGCGCACCCCGCCGCACAGCCCGAGCAGGTCGGCGAACGGGATACCGAGCGGCAGCTCGATGTTGCGCGGCCGCGCCACGTGGCCCGACACCGAGTAGATGATGGTGCCGCCCGAGTTCGCCGGCCCGAGGGACGCGAACCAGGCCGGGCCGCGGCGCAGGATGGTCGGCACCGAGGCGAAGCTCAGGGTGTTGTTGACGGTGGTGGGCGCACCGTACAGGCCGAAGCTGGCCGGGAACGGCGGCTTGAAACGCGGCTTGCCGGGCTTGCCTTCCAGCGATTCCAGCAGCCCGGTCTCCTCGCCGCAGATGTAGGCACCGGCGCCGACGAAGGTATGCAGGTCGAAGTCCACACCCGAGCCCTGGATGTTGCGGCCGAGCAGGCCCGCCTGGTAGGCCTCGAGCAGCGCCGCCTCGAAGCGCGGCACCGGCTCGCCGAGGAATTCCCCGCGGATGTAGTTGTAGGCCACCGTCGCGTTGGTGGCGTAGCCGGCGATGGCGAGCCCCTCGATGACGGCGTGCGGGTTGTAGCGCAGGATGTCGCGGTCGTGGCAGGTGCCGGGCTCGCTCTCGTCGGAGTTGCACACCAGGTACTTCTGCACCGGCGAGTTGCGCGGCATGAAGCTCCACTTGGTGCCGGTGGGAAAGCCCGCACCGCCCCGGCCGCGCAGCCCCGAGGTCTTCACCGCCTCGATGATCTGCTCGCGCGGCGGCCGCTCCCGCAGCAGCCGCTCCCACACCTGGTAGCCGCCGATCGAGCGGTAGACCGGCAGCGTCCACGAGCGCTCGAGCCCCAGGGGCTCGAAGGCCGTGAGGTTCATGCGCTCGGCGTACTTGCGCTCCAGCTCGCTCACTTGAGCTCGTCCAGGAGCGCATCGAGCTTCTCCGGAGTGAGCTGCTCGTGGAAGACGTGATCGACCATCATCATCGGCGCGCCGGTGCAGGCCGCGAGGCATTCCTCCTCGCGCTTGAGGAAGATGCGGCCGTCGGCGGTGCTCTCGTTGGCGGCGATGCCGAGCTTGCGCTCGGCGTGCGCCAGCAGCTCCTCGCCGCCGTTCAGCATGCACGAGATGTTGGTGCAGATGCTGACGTGATGGCGGCCGCAGGGCCGGGTCTCGAACATCGAGTAGAAGCTCGCGACCTCGTACACCTGAACGGCCGGCAGCTCGAGGTACTCGGCGACCGCGTCCATCAGGTCCGCGGTGAGGAAGCCGGCGTTCTGCTCCTGGGCCGCGCGCAGCGCCGCCAGGCACGCCGAGCGCTGGCGTCCCGGCGGGAACTTCGCCACCCAGTGATCGATTTCCTGGCGCGTGTGCGCGGCGAGCAGCTGCAGCTTGCTCACGAGCGCGGTGCCGCCGACACCGATGCTGCTGCGCTCGCCGCTCACCGGTCGATCTCCCCGAACACGATGTCCTGCGAGCCGATCACCGCGACCACGTCGGCGAGCATGTGGCCGCGGACCATCTCCTCCATCGCCGCGAGGTGCGCGAAGCCCGGAGCGCGGCACTTCAGGCGGTACGGCTTGTTGGCGCCGTCGGACACCAGGTAGATGCCGAACTCGCCCTTGGGCGCCTCGACCGCGGCGTAGGTCTCGCCCTCCGGGACTTCGTAGCCCTCGGTGAAGAACTTGAAGTGATGGATGAGCGACTCCATGCCCTCTTTCATGTGCTCGCGCGAGGGTGCACGGATCTTGGTGTCGTCGATCATCACCGGGCCCGGGTGCGAGCGCAGCCACTCCACGCACGGGCGGATGATGCGGTTCGACTGGCGCATCTCCTCGATGCGCACCAGGTAGCGGTCGTAGCAGTCGCCGTTCACGCCGACCGGGATGTCGAACTCCATGCGCGGATAGACCTCGTAGGGCTGCTTGCGGCGCAGATCCCAGGCCACGCCCGAGCCGCGCAGCATCGGCCCGGAGAAGCCGAGCTGCAGCGCGCGTTCCGGCGACACCACTCCTATGTTGACGGTGCGCTGCTTCCAGATGCGGTTGTCGGTGAGCAGCGCCTCGTAGTCGTCGATCGCCGCGGGAAAGCGCTCGGTGAAGACCTGGATGAAGTCCAGCATCGTCCCGGAGCGCGCCTCGTTCAGCCGTGCCACCGCCCTCGCCGAGTGCCACTTGCTCGCCTGGTACTTCGGCATCGACTCCGGCAGGTCGCGGTACACCCCGCCCGGGCGGTAGTAGGTCGCGTGCATGCGCGTGCCGGATACCGCCTCGTAGACGTCCATGAGCTCCTCGCGCTCCTTGAAGGCGAGCAGGAACACCGTCATCGCGCCGATGTCGAGGCTGTGGGAGCCGAGGAACATCAGGTGATTCAGGATGCGCGTGATCTCGTCGAACATGACGCGGATGTAACGGGCGCGCTCCGGCGGCTCGATTCCGAGCAGCCGTTCGATGGCGAGCACGTAGGCATGCTCGTTGCACATCATCGAGACGTAGTCGAGCCGGTCCATGTAGCCGATCGACTGATTGAAGGGCTTGGACTCGGCGAGCTTCTCGGTGGCGCGGTGCAGGAGCCCGATGTGCGGGTCGGCCTTGTGGATCACCTCGCCGTCCATTTCCAGCACCAGCCGCAGCACGCCGTGGGCGGCGGGGTGCTGCGGCCCGAAGTTCATGGTGTAGTTGCGGATCTCCGCGAGGCGTTCGGCGGCCATCAGCGCGGCACCTGGGTGTCGCGGAGCGCGGGCTCGTAGCGGTGGTCGTGGCGGATCACCTTCGGCACCAGCACCCGGGGCGTGATGCTCACCGGCCGGTACACGACCCGGCGCCGCTCCGGGTCGTACTGCACCTCGACGTTGCCGATGAGGGGGAAGTCCTTGCGGAACGGGTGGCCGATGAAGCCGTAGTCGGTGAGGATGCGCCGCAGGTCCGGATGGCCCCGGAACACGATGCCGAACAGGTCGAAGGCCTCGCGCTCGTACCAGTTGGCGCCCGCCCACACCTCCACCACCGAGTCGACCCCCGGGGCGGCGCTGTCGGGGCACTTCACCCGCAGCCGCAGGCGGCGATTGTGCGCGATCGACAGCAGCTGGTAGACCACCGCGAAGCGGCCGGGCTCGAGCGGGTCCGGGGCCGCGCGCGCCACCCGGCCGCGGCTGAAGCCGGTGCCGGTGGCGCTCGAGGTCTGCCACTCGTCCCGGCCGTAGTGCAGGTAGTCGACGCCGGCAAGGTCCATGAGCATCGCGAAGCGCAGCTCCGGCGCGTCGCGCAGCACGCGGCACACGCCGAGCAGCTCGGCGGCCTCGACCTCGTAGGCGAGCTCGCGTGCGAGTGACGGCAGCCGCCGCACGCCGCCTTGCAGCTGCGCAGCGACCTTTGCGGCGCGTGCCTCGATGAGCTCTCTCAA
>DASSQU010000312.1:0-6589 GCA_035702325.1 Steroidobacteraceae bacterium | reverse complement strand
AACAGCGCCGTTGCCGGCTGCGGGTCGACGGGCGAGGTGCCGGAGCGGCCAAACACCGCCGGCAGCGTGTCGGGCCGCAACCGCCCGAGCAGCACCTGCACGTCGGTGAGCGTCAGCGGCCCGCCGCGACCGTAACACGCCGGACCGGGGTCCGCGCCCGCCGATGCCGGACCCACCGCGAAGCGCCCGTCCCTGAAGGCGAGGATCGAGCCGCCGCCCGCGGCGATGGTGTGCACGTCGAGCATCGGCTGGGTGAGGCGAATGCCGCCGATCAGGTGCTCGAAGCGCCGCGGCAGCTCGCCGTCGAGCAGCGATACGTCGGTCGAGGTCCCGCCCATGTCGAAGCCGATGAGGCGCCTGTGGCGCAGCCGCTCGCCGATCCAGCGCATGCCGATCAGCCCGCCCGCCGGCCCCGACAGCACGCTCGCCATGGCGTGAAATCCCGCGGCGTCCGCGAGTCCGCCGTTGCTCTGCATGAGTGCCAGGCGTGCGTCGGGATCGAGCGCGCGCAGCCCGGACCTGAGTCCGTCGACGTAAGCGCGCAGCGGCGGCGCGAGATAGGCATTGAGCACGGTGGTGTCGCCGCGCACCACGTAGCGCACCATGGGCGAGAGCTCGTGCGAGACCGACACCTCCTCGAAGCCGAGCGCGCGCGCGCAGGCGGCGGCGGCGCGCTCGTGCTGCGGATGGCGCCAGCCGTGCAGGAACACGATGGCCGCCGCGCGCACTCCGGCGCGGCGCGCGCGCTCGAGCTCCTGCCGCAGGCGCACCTCGTCGAGCGGATCGAGCACTTCGCCGTCGGCGGTGACGCGCTCGCGGGCCTCGATCACGCTCGCGTACAGGCGCTGCGGCAGCACGATGTCGCGCGCGAAGATGTCGGGGCGGTTCTGGTAGCCGATGCGCAGCGCGTCGCCGAATCCGGCGGTGGTCACCAGCACCACCGGCTCGCCGCTGCGTGTGAGGAGCGCGTTGGTCGCCACGGTGGTGCCGACTTTCACCTCCGCGACGCGCGCGCCGGGCCTGCCGGCCGCCGCCAGGATGGCGCGCACCGCAGCGAGGCCCGGATCGGCTCCCGCGTCGCCGCCGGGCTGCACCGACAGCACCTTGCGGATGTGCAGCAGCCCGCCCGGCGCCAGACCGACCACGTCGGTGAAGGTGCCGCCGCGGTCGATCCAGAACTGCCACCCGCTCCCCGCCGCCCGCCCACCGCCCGATTGGCTTAACGTTTCCATTGCCTGCATTATTCGCGCATGCACTCCCGGCAACCAACGCGTGCCGGCGCGCCGCCGTGGAGACGGCCGTGACCCGCCATGTCGTGTTCTCCCACGGGCAGGAGAGCGGCCCGTGGGGGCGCAAGATCACCGCGCTCGCCGAGGTGGCGCGCAGCGAGGGCTACGAGGCGCACTCGGTCGACTACCGCGGCATCGATGCCGCACGGGCGCGGGTCGCCAGGCTGGTGGACTTCTGCAAGGAGCTCGCCGGCGACCTGGTGCTGGTCGGCTCGAGCATGGGGGCCTATGTGTCGGTGGCCTCCGCCTCGCTGCTGCACGCGCGCGGGGTGTTCCTGATGGCGCCGGCCCTGTATCTGGAGGGCCTGCCGGAGCTGCGCGCCGGCGGGCTCGACTGTCCCGCCGCGGTGGTGCACGGCTGGCGCGACGAGGTCGTGCCCTTCGAGCACAGCGTGCGCTTCGCCCACAGCCATCGCGCCGCGCTGCACCTGCTCGACGGCGATCATCGCCTGCACAACCAGGTGCGCGTGATCCAGTACCTGTTCGAGTTCTTTCTCATCGCCCTCGACCTGCCCGCGATCGCCTTCGAGTAGCGCGGCTAGCGGCGCGTGCGGATGGCGCGCGCCGCCAGGCGGTCGACCAGCGCCGGCGCAACGAGCCGCGCCCAGCGCGCGAGCGAGCCGCGCCGCGAGGTGACCAGCAGCCGCTGCCGCCGCCGCATGGCGCGCACGATGCGTCGCGCGCACTCCTCGCTGCTCATGACGTGCGCTTGCGCGAGCGGGCCGGCGTCGTACGGGCGCCCATCGGCTCCGAGCGCGCGCCGGTGCAGTCCGCTCGCGACGAAATCGGGCGCGACGATGGTGACATCGACGCCCGAGCCGTGCAGCTCGATGCGCAGCGATTCGAAGAAGCCGATCATCGCGTGCTTGCTGGCGGCGTAGCCGGTGCGCTCGGGCACCCCGGTCAGGCCGGCGACGCTCGCTACCGCGACGATCAGCCCGCGCGAGCGGGTGAGGTACGGGAGCGCGGCCGCCGTGAGATACACCGCACCGAGATAGTTCACCGCGAGCAGCCGCCCGAAGACGGCCAGGTCGCGCAGCGCGTCGAAGCGTCCCCACATCGTCACGCCCGCGTTGTTGACCAGCGCATCGAGCCTGCCGAAGCGCGCCAGCGTCTGCTCCACGACCGAGGTACAGTCCCCGGGCCGCGTGACGTCCGCGGGAGCGGCGAGCACCGCGGCGCCGCGTGCGGCGCACTCCTGCGACGTCGACGCCAGGCGCGCCGCGTCGCGCGCGGTGAGCGCGAGGCGCGTCCCGGGCTGCGCCAGCGCGAGCGCGAGTGCGCGCCCGATGCCGCTGGAGGCACCGCTGATCAGCACCGTCTTGCCCGTGAATGCGTCCATGAGTGATCGGCCCGGCCCGCGCACCACCGCTCACCGTATGCTAACGGCTTGCCGCCCCGCGTGGCCGAGTCGTAGACTCACGCGGCAGGTTTCGGCGCGGAACAACACAAGATTCCGGCGTATTCGCCTTCGGTACGGTGCGGCGCGACGCGCCGCGGCAGGCCGCCGCGCGGGTCGGCCTGAGGTGGCAGTCGCGCGCGCCGCGCTGGCGGTGCGGGCGAGTCAGGGAGCAGGGGGAGACATGCCGAAAGTTCACTTGGGGCGTCGCGGGCTGCCGGTCGCGGCCTGCCTGGCCCTGGGCCTCGCGCCGGCCGTGCAAGCCGTCAACTTCCAGTCCGGTGACTGGAGCGGGAGCTGGGACACCACCATCGGCTACGGGCAGGCGTGGCGCGTGGCGGGGCGCGACTGCCGCCTCATCGCCATTGCGAACGGCGGCTGCGGCTACGGCCCCAATGCCGACGACGGCGATCTCAATTACGGCAAGGGCACCTTCACCGAGGCGCTCACCGGTACGACGGAGCTCGCGCTCAACTATAAGGACAAGGCCGGCGTGTTCGTGCGCGGCTCGGGCCTCTACGACTTCTACGTCATGGGCGATCACACCGAGCGCACGCCGCTCGCGCACTACGCCAGGGATGTGGTCGGCAGCTATACGCGGCTGCTGGATGCTTTCGGCTACGCGCGTTTCAATCTCGGCTCGCTGCCATCGGAGCTGCGGATCGGGCGCCAGGTGGTGGACTGGGGCGAGAGCCTCTTCATCCCCGGAGGCCTCAACCAAGTCGACTACTTCGACGTGACCGCGCTGCAGGTGCCGGGCGCGGAGCTCAAGCAGGCGCTGCTGCCCGACGAGTCGGCGATCTTCAACCTGCAGCTCACCAGGAACCTGAGCACCCAGCTCGTTTACCTCTTCGACTGGCACGCAGACATCATCGAGCCCACCGGCGCCTACTTCAGCACCAACGACGTGGCCGGAGCCGGCGGCAGCAAAGTGGTGCTCGGCTTCGGCGCGATCTCCGACCAGGGCGTCAACTTCACCCCGCTCGGCGGCTCGCTGATCGGCGATTTCCAGACCATACCCCGGCTGCCCGACGAGAGGCCCTCGCAGTCGGGCCAGTTCGGCCTGAACTTCAAGCTCTTTCTGCCCAACTTCGGCCAGGGCACCCAGCTCGGCCTGTATTTCCTCAACTACACCAGCCGCCTGCCGGTGGTGTCGGTGCAGACCGGGACCCAGGCGGGCTTCGGCAACGCCTGGGGCGCCGTCAACGCCGTCGGCGCCGCCGCGCAGGCACTCGCCGCGGGACTGCCGTTCGCGGCTGCGGTCGCGACCGGCGCGGCGGTCGGCGAGCAGCGCGCCGCGCAGCAAGGCGGAAACCTGAGTGCCGCGACCGCCACCGAATACGCGACCATCGGCGCCAATACGCTGATCGCCGGTGGCAATGTCAACAATCAGGCGAGCAACCTCGCAGCCAACGAATACGCGCGCACCGAAGGCGTCGTCGAACAGTTCCCGCGAGACATCAGAATGCTCGGGCTCTCCTTCAACACGGAGATCCAGGCAACCGGCACGGCGGTGCAGGGTGAAGCGGCATTCCGTCACAACGTGCCGCTGCAGCTGCAGGTCCCCGAGCTCATCTACGCCTCGCTCAGCCCCTTTGAAACGGGCATCGCCCAGCTGCTCGGTGAGCCGGTGACCGGTCCCGGGCGTTGCGTGCCGGCTTCCGCGACTCCCATCACCGGATGCAACCAGTTCGGCCTGTACGGGGTGGGGCAGACCGTGCGGGGCTACGAGCTGAAGAACACCTGGCACTTCGACTTCACCGCTACCCAGATCTGGGCCAACGTGTTCAAGGCCTCTCAGGCCGTGCTGATCGTCGAGGCCGGGGCCGACTACGTGCCCGGCCTCGAGAACAAGTACACCGGCGGCCCGGAGGGATTCGGCGTCCGCTACGATGGCCCGGGCACGAACCTCAGCGGCAATCCCAATCTCGGCGGTTACCCGGAGTTCCCGGCGGTGAACGGCCAGTGCGTGGTGCCGGGGTTCCAGTGCGTGGAGCCGGGCAGCGCCTTCCCCACCAGCTTCGCCTGGGGTTACGTCCTCTCCGGTCGCCTCGAGTACGACAACGTGATCAGCGACTGGAAGCTGCTGCCGCACCTCACCTGGAGTCAGGACGTGAACGGAATATCCCCCGGCCCCGGCGGTGCCTTTGTATCCGGGCGCTATGCGGGCACCGTCGGAATCACGGCGAGCGTGCGCCAGAGGTGGGAGCTGGACGTCTCCTACACGCACTACGGCGGCGCCGGCCAGTACAACCTGCTGGGCGATCGCGATTTCGTCGCCGCCAGCGTCAAGTTTTCATTCTGAGAGCCGCGCAGTCCTGACAGGAATGTGTGAGCAATGGAGGGGGCTGCAATGACGACGGTGGTGCGTTTGGCGGCGGCGATGCTGTTCGCACAGGCCGCCTGGGGCGCGGTGAGCCCGCAGGAAGCCGCGCGGCTCGGCGCGGACCTGACGCCGCTCGGCGGGGAGAAGGCTGGTAACGCCGACGGCTCGATCCCGGCGTGGACGGGCGGGCTCAAATCGGCCGCCGCCGCGGGCTTTGCCGGCTATCGCGCTCCCGACCACTATCCCGACCCCTACGCGAGCGACAAGCCGCTGTTCACCATCACGAACGCCAACCTGAGCGAGTACGCCGCGAAGCTCACCGAGGGGCACAAGGCGCTGTTCAAGACCTACCCCGACTACAAGATGATCGTTTACCCGACGCATCGCAGCGCCGCCGCGCCCGAGAGCGTGTACGAGGCCACCAGGCGCAACGCGACCACGGCCAAGCTGGTGCCCGACGGCAACGGTTTCACCGGCGCGATCGGCGGCACGCCGTTCCCGATACCGCAATCGGGACTCGAGGTGTTCTGGAACCACCTCACGCGCTACCGCGGCGTGGCTGCGTCACGGCAGATCGGGCAGGCCCCGATGACCGCCGGCGGCGGCTACACGCTGGTGAAGTTCAAGGAGGAGTTCTTCTTCCCGTATTACGAGCCGGGCATGAGCGAAGCCGCCCTCAACAACATTCTGGTGTACTTCACCCAGGAGACCACGGCGCCGGCGCGGCTCGCGGGCGAAGTGCTGCTGGTGCAGGAGACGCTCGATCAGGCCAGGGAGAGCCGCCGCGCCTGGATCTACAATCCCGGCCAGCGCCGCGTGCTGCGCGCGCCGCAGGTCGCCTTCGACAACCCGGGCACCAACGCCGACAATCTGCGCACCGATGACCAGTTCGACGTCTACAACGGCAGCCCGCAGCGCTACAACTGGAAGCTGATCGGCAAGAAGGAGATGTACGTTCCCTATAACGCCTACCGCCTGCAGGATCCGAAGCTCAGGTACAGCGAGCTGCTGCACAAGAATCACATCAATCAGGACTTCGCGCGCTACGAGCTGCACCGCGTGTGGGTCGTGGACGCCACGCTCAAGCCCGGTCAGAGCCATATCTACAGCCGGCGGACGCTGTACGTCGACGAGGATTCCTGGCAGATCCTCGCGGTCGAATGCTACGACGTGCGCGGGCAGCTCTACCGCGTGCAGGAAGGGCACGCGATGAACTACTACAACCTGCCCACGCTCTGGACGTCGCTCGAGCTGGTCATGGATCTCTCTAACGGGCGTTATCTCGCCCTCGGCCTGCAGAGCGAGGAGCCGCATTCCTACGACTTCAGCATCAAGCGCACGCCCGCCGACTATCAGCCGGGCATGCTGGAGCGCCGCGGCATCCGGTAACAAGCCGTGAATTCGGGCACGCCCCGAAGACCCTCGGTTGCGCTCGTCGGCGCGCTCGCGGTGGTTGCCTGGGTCGCGGGGGCGCAGCCACCCGCGCCGCAGCCGCTACCCCGCAGCGCCGAGCACGCGCGGCTCGCCGCTCATGCACTCCTGATCGCCCTCGCCGCGGCCGGCGACCGGCTGGTC
>DASSQU010000311.1:0-3375 GCA_035702325.1 Steroidobacteraceae bacterium | reverse complement strand
AGCAGCCGGTCGAGCTCCTGCTCGCGGGGAAACTGGCGCATCTTCACCGCGTGCTCGATGACCGGTCCGGGTCCCTCGAGACGCGCTTCACCGCCCCGGGAGGTGATCGGCGCAACGCCGAGGTACAGCTCGGGGGCAAAGCGGTGGTTGAGCCGGACTTCCTCGTGGCACAGCGCCGTGCGCCGCGCGGCCGAGCGCAGGTCGACGAAGGGATAGTGGACCGGCCGCTTGATCTTGTAGGCGAACTCGCCGGTGAGCAGCACCCAGGAAACATGCGTCTCGATCAGCTCGACGGCGCGCACCGGGTGCGGATAGGCACGCGGCAGCAAGAGCGTCTGCAGGTGCTCCGGAAGGCCGCTCATGCGAATTAGGCTAACATGCGCTCATGAAGGCGCGCGGCAATCGCGTCCAGGGTGCGCTCGGGATTCTGTTGATGCTGTCGGTAGCGCCCGCGACCGACGCTGCACCGCCGGTTGCCGCGAGTGCGTTGTCGGCGCGGGTCGAGGCGGCGACGCCGGACCCGCAACACGGGCGAATCCTGTATCTGAAGCGCTGCGCGGGCTGCCACCGTCCGCGGGCGTGGGGCGACGGACCGCGCGAGATCCCCGCGCTGGCGGGCCAGCCGGAGCGTTACCTGATCGCGCAGCTGGCCCGCTTCGCGAGCGGGGAGCGCCTCGGCTCGGCCATGCACGGCCCGGCGATGCCCGAGGCTGTGCAACCCGGTGATGTAGACCGGCCGCAGGCCTTGCGCGATCTGGCCGCCTACCTCGCGAGCATCGAGCGCAATCCGCATCCGGAGTACGGCGACGGGCGGGCGCTGGCCGCGGGTGCGCGCGCCTACGGGCAGGGATGCCCGGTCTGCCACGGCGAGGCGGGCGCGGGGAACGACCGCGGGCCGACGCCGCGGCTCGCCGGCCAGCACTTCCACTATCTGCTCTCGAGGCTACGCGACTTCGAGACGGTTCACGGGGCGCACGGTGAGGCGGCCACCGCCGCTGCGGCCGCGCCCCCGGCCGTGCCGGAGCGCCAGGCGATCGCCGACTACCTCGCGCGGCTGAGCGAAACCGGCGCGGACCCGGCCCGGTAGAGCTCCGCGCTGCATCGCCACGCCTAGCTCCCGGTCGGCGGCGCGCGCGCGCGGCGCGCGCTCAGATTTCGCCGCACCGCCAGCGCGGTTCCTCCGAGTACCAGCACCGAGGAGGCCACCAGCCGTACCGTGATAGGCTCGCGGAACAATGCGACGCCCGCGAGCGCCGCTATCACCGGCACGCTGAGCTGCGCGTTCGCGGCCGCGATCGCCCCGAGGCTCGGCAGTGCGGTGTACCAGGCGGCGTAGCCGAGACCGGAGGCGATCGAGCCGGACAGTGCCGCGAGCAGTGCCCCCTCCGGGTCCACCGAACGCTGCGCCGAGAGGAGCGCACTGATCAGCAGCGCGCCGGGAACGGAGCGAACGAAGTTCCCGGCCGTATCGCCGAGCGCATCCGTCGAGCGGCGGCCGTGCAGCGAATACACTCCCCAGGCCGCGCCGGCGGCCAGCATGAAGACCGCCTGCAGCAGCGGCGGCGCGCTGCTGCCCGGCAGCATGAGGAGCGCGAGGCCGGACACCGCGAGCAGCCAGCCGATGACGATCGTGCGATCAATGCGCTCGCCGGCGAGGAATCCCGCCGCGATCATCACCAGCTGGACTGCGCCGAAGAGCAACAGCGCGCCGGTGCCGGCGGTGAGTCCGACGTAAGCGAACGAAAAAGGGTAGGCGTAGGCGAGCAGCACGCCGGCCGAGAACCAGCTGCCGCCTGCCCGGCGCCGCGCGCCGCGCGCCCGCACCAGCAGCCAGAGCGTGAGCGCGCCCGCGCCGAGGCGAATCCCGGTGAAGCTCGCCGGATCGATGTGCGGCATCCGCAGCGCCATGCGGCACAGCACCGAGTTGGCGGCAAACGCGAGCAGCGCGAAGGCCGCCGCCGCGGCGGCGCGCCTCATTCCAGAGCCTGCGCGAGATCGTCGATCAAATCAGCGGGCTCCTCGATGCCGACCGCGAGGCGCAGCAGGTTCTGCGGCGTGCGCGAGCCGGGTCCCTCGATCGAGGCCCGGTGCTCGATCAGGCTCTCGACTCCGCCGAGGCTGGTGGCGCGCGTGAACAGCCGGGTGCGCGCCGCGGTGCGCATGGCTGCCTCCCGGCCGGCGGCGATGCATACCGACAGCACCGCGCCGAAGCCGCCCGGCATCTGTCGCGCGGCAAGCGCATGCTGCGGGTGGTCGGGGAGGCCGGGGTAGAAGACCTGCTCGACCGCGCGGTGGCTGGCGAGGAACCCGGCGAGCGCGAACGCACCGGCGCACTGGGCCCGCACGCGCAGCGCCAGGGTCGCGAGGCTGCGCCGCAGCAGCCAGCAATCGAAGGGCGCCAGTGCCGCACCCGCCATCGTCTGCCAGGCGCGCAGCCGCTCGAGCGCCGTCGCGGCCTCGCGCGCGATGACGGCGCCGCTCAGCACGTCGCTGTGGCCGCCGAGGTACTTGGTGCCGCTGTGCACGACGAGATCGACGCCGAAATCGAACGGTCGCTGGCAGATGGGCGTGGCAAAGGTGTTGTCGCACACCACGAGCGCACCGGCCTGGTGCCCGATCGCCGTCACGCGCGCGAGGTCGGTGACGTTCAGCAGCGGGTTGGTCGGGGTCTCGATCCACAGCAGCCGTGCCCGGCCGGCGGCTGCGGCCTCGACCGCGTGCGGGTCGCGGAAATCCGCGCACTCGACCACGATGCCGCGCCGCCGCGCATGCTCGGTGAACTGGCGCAACGTGCCGTAATAGGCGCCGAGCGGCGCGACCAGGCGATCGCCCGCCTCGAGCAGCTCGACCAGCGCCATGCTGGCCGCGAGGCCGGAGGAGAAGGCGACGGCACCCGCGCCGCCCTCGAGCGCGGCCAGGCAGGACTCGAGCGCGGTACGGTTCGGCGTGCCCTCGCGGCTGTAGCGGTAGCCGCGGGGATAGGCACCGTCCGCATCCCGCTCGAAGGTGGTGCTGAGGTAAATCGGCTCGGCGACCGCGCCGGTGGCGGCATCCGGGGAGCGGGCGGCGTGCACGCACAGAGTGTTCGCACCGGGCTGCTTGCTCATTTCACCTACCTCGTCTTTCAGCTGACGGTTTGCGCACTGTAGCGGGCTGGCGGCGCGCGGGCGGCGCAGGTTCGCTCATCGACGCGGGCCGCTGCCGGCGAGCGCGCGCATGACCGCCCCGAGCGGCTCGGCGCGCGTCTGCACGAGGTCGGCGATGGCGCTGACATCGTCGAGATCGACCACCGGGATGGTGGCATGCGGTTGGGGCGTATCGCTCGCGATCGCGACGATCCGCGCATCGGACAGGTAGAGCGGGCCCGAGCCGACC
>DASSQU010000310.1:0-4227 GCA_035702325.1 Steroidobacteraceae bacterium | reverse complement strand
GACCTGGTCGGCATGACCAACGTGCCGGAGGCGTTCCTCGCGCTGGAGGCGCAGCTCGGCTACTGCACCATCGCGCTGGCCACCGACTACGACTGCTGGCTCGACGATCCGGCGCGGCACGCCTCGGCGGCCCAGGTGCTGGCGCTGTTCCGCGCCAATCTCGAGCGTGTGCAGCGGCTCATCGCCGCGGCCGCGGCGCTGTACACCGACGACGAATCACGGCCGTGCCGGCGGGCGCTGCGCGGTGCGCTGGTGACGCCGCTCGAGCAGCTCACCGGCGAGCAGCGCGCGCTGGTCGACTTCCTCCTCCTGTGAACCGCAGTTGACAGGCGGAGCAGCGGGCAGGCGTGCCTGCGCGGCCGGCAGTCCCGGGTCAGTGCCCGCGGGACTCGCTGCACGACGCCCCGTACTTGAAACAGCTGAAGCACCGCTGATGGCGCAGCATGACGCGCCGCGCGAGGCTCTCGTCGAGGCTCCCGCCCTGATCGTAGTGCGGATCGTCGTCCACCAGCGTGCAGGCATACACCCGCATGCGCCCGTCGCGCTTCACCACCATCTTGCTGTAGGCGCACATGAACTCGCGGCGCGAGGCCTCCGTCTGGTACTGCCGCATGCAGTTCTCGGTCACGTCCGGCACCGCGGGGCGGGCGCCGGGCGGGCCGAAGTCGGGAAAGGCCACGATGTTGAGATCCTGCGGCAGGCGGTGGGCGGCGAGCAGCTGCCGGTAGGCCTGCTCGATCGCGGCGCGGTCCTCGCCGGGCTGCATCTGCCGGGCGACCGACACGCGCAACCCCGCGCCGTGCAGCAGCTCGAGCGCCTCCCACGCCTTGCGGAAGTTGCCGGCGCCGCGCCCGGCGTCGTGGCGCGCTGCTTGCGGATAATCGATGCTCACCCGCAGCGCGAGCGGATGAGCCCGGCCCTGCAGCGCCGCGAGCTTCGGCAGCCGCCGCGTCACCGCGTCGACGCCGTTGGTGAGCACCAGGCACGGTGCGCGCTCCAGGGCGTAGTCGAGGATGCGCAGCAGATCCCTGACGATGAATGGCTCGCCACCGGTGAAGGAGAACTGCCGCACGCCGAGCGCGTGTGCCTCGTCGATGAAGGGCTGCAGGTCCGCGAAGCTCACACGCTCGAGGCGCCGGTCCCCGGGGCGCGAGCCCTCGAGGCAGAACGGACAGGCAAGATTGCAGGCCGTGCCGGTGTGAAACCACAGCTCCGCAAGCGTGTGCGGCTGGATGTAGCCACGGGGATCGCCCGCGGGGGTGTAGAGCCAGTCGTCGCGTGCGCCGCCGGCCGCGGCATCCGGCGCGGCGCTCACGGCCGCGCCTCGCGCGCGCGCGTCGCCCGGTACCAGCGGGCGAGTATGTCGGTATCGACGCCGAGCATGAAGCCGAGCGCGAGCGCGCGGTTGCGCAGCGTGCGGCGCACCAGGCCTTCACGCTGCCAGCGGCGTTCCGACACCGTGATCGGGAGCGCGAGCGCGACGAAGCGGCCGGTGGCCTTGAGCGCGCGCACCAGCGCCACCTCCTCGAACAGCGGCTGCGGCCCGATCCCGGGGCTGGCGTCGTAGGCGGCGCGGGTCACGAAGATCCCCTGGTCCCCGTAGACCATCGCCACGCGGCAGCGCCAGGCGATGCACGCCTCGAGAAAGCGCTTGAGCGCACTGCGCCCGCCGCCGAAGCGGAAGCGGAAGTAGCCGCCCACTGCACCATCCGCGACCGCCGCGCGCAGCGCGCGCGCCGCTTGCCGGTGCGGCTCGCAGTCCGCGTGCACCATCCACAGGATGTCGGCGCCCGCCTCGCGCGCCGCGGCGATGCCTGCCTGCAGCTGCGGCCCGCGTCCCGCCGGAGAGACCAGCCAGTCGGCAGCGGCCTGGCGGCACAGCGCGGCGGTCGCGGCGCTCGCCGCCCCGTCGACGACGATCACCCGCTCGGGAGGTGCACCGAGGGAGGGGAGCGCGGCGAGCAGCCGCACGAGCGACGCATCGTCGTTCAGCGTGGGAACGACCACGATCAGGCGCCCGGCCGGACGGTCTAGAGCGTGAGCCTCAGCCACCAGCGCAGTGTACGCGCCGCGCGTGGCGTCAGTCGCGTGCGGCTCCAGCCGTCGACCAGGCGCCGCAGGTATTCCGCGCGCGTGGGATAGGGCAGCACCAGGGACGCCAGGCTGCCGAGGGTCAGGCCGCGGTCGAGCGCCACCAGCAGCGGCGCCAGCTGCTCGCCCGCATCCTTGCCGACGATGGTGGCACCCAGGATCCGGTCCGAACCGCGGCGCGTGAGCAGCTCCGCGTAGCCGTCGGCCGCATCGTCGGTGCGGCCGCGGTCGAGCTCGCCGAACTCCACGCGGTAGCGATCGAAGGCGCATCCGGCACGCTCGAGCTCGCCGCTGGTCGCCCCGACGTGCGCCACCTCCGGACGGGTGTAGGTGCACCACGGGATGACCAGCCGGTCGGCGCGGGCACGCCCGCGGAACAGGGCGTTGCGCACCACGATCCGCGCGTGCGCATCGGCCACGTGGGTGAACTGCAGCCCGGCGCATACGTCGCCCGCCGCGTAGATGTGGGGGTGGGAAGTCCGCAGGCGGGCATCGACGCCGACCCCGTGCTGCGCATCGAAGCGTACCCCGGCGCGCTCGAGCCCGAGATCCTCGAGGTTGCGCGACCGGCCCACCGCGACCAGCACCTGGTCGGCGGCCACGCGCGTGCCGTCCTCCAGCATGAGCAGCCGCACGCCGTCGCCGCCGCGCGTCGCGGAGGCGAGCCGTGCGCCGAGCCGCACGTTGACGCCGTCGCGCCGCAACGCCTCGGTGACGCAGCGCGCGGCCTGCGGCTCGTCCTTCGGCAGGATGCGGTCCGCGAGCTCGATCAGCTCCACATGCGTGCCGAGACGCGCGAACGCCTGCGCCAGTTCGCAGCCGACCGGGCCTGCACCGAGCACCGCCAGCCGGCGTGGCTGCGTGGCGAGCTCGAACACCGTCTCGTTGGTGAGCGGGCCGATCTCTCTGAGGCCAGGCAGCGGCGGCACGAAGGCACGTGCTCCGGTCGCGATGACCGTCCGTGCCGTCGCCAGCCGCTGCCCGTGCACCTCGAGCTCGTGTGCTCCGGTGAAGCGCGCCGCGCCGAGGAACACATCGACCCCCGCCCTGCGGTAGCGCTCGACCGAATCGTGCTGCGCGATCG
Source organism: Steroidobacteraceae bacterium (assembly GCA_035702325.1). Taxonomy (GTDB): domain Bacteria; phylum Pseudomonadota; class Gammaproteobacteria; order Steroidobacterales; family Steroidobacteraceae; genus 13-2-20CM-66-19. Next base: position 1,052 of record DASSQU010000310.1, on the reverse strand, counting down.
CGGCGCGCACCGCGTGCACGCGCTGCATGGCGGCTTCGAACCCGAGCCCGGCCGAGGCCGCGGCCAGCAGCGTCTTCGAGGGAACGCAGCCGACGTTCAGGCAGTCCCCGCCCATGGCCTGCCGCTCGATGAGCGCAACGCGGGCGCCGAGTCCCGCCGCGACGATCGCAGTCAGGAGCCCGGCGGGCCCGGCTCCCAGCACCACCAGCTGGTAACGCGCCGCCGGTGCCGGGTTGCGATAGCCCGGCGGAAACACCAGAGCGCGCCAGGCCGCCTGGGTCGCCTGGTCGCACGCGCCCTCGGGGCCCGTCCCGCGGGGATCCGGCGGCGCTGTCGGCGGCGCGCTCACGCGGCGAGCTCGCGCTCGAGCTCTCGCCGCGCGAGGTGTGTCGCCAGCACGATCACCCCGGCAGTCGCCGCGAGCCCCGCGATGAGCAGCACGAGAGTGGCGCGTCCCGGGCGCGCGCCGCCCGCGAAGACCCGCGCCAGGCTCGCGGCCGCGGAGCCCGCATACACATACAGCACCGTCGCGGGCGCCATCCCGATCCATGATCCGAGCAGGTAGTCGCGCAGCCGCACCGCGCTCACCCCGTAGGCGTAGTTCAGCAGGTTGAACGGGAACAGCGGCGAGAGCCGCGTGAGCAGCACGATCCAGAAGCCGCGCTGTGCCAGCGCGCGGTCGAGCGCGCGGAACTTCGGCCAGGCGGCGATGCGGCGGCTGATCCACTCGCGCGCCAGCGAGCGGCCGAGCAGGAATGCCGCGGTTGCGCCCAGCACGCTCGAGGCGGAAACCAGCAGCACCCCGCGCGCCACGCCGAAGAGCGCACCGCCGGCGAGAGTGAGGATGAGACCGGGAACGAGGCACACGGTGGCGAGGACATAGAGCCCGGCGTACACCAGCCACGCGACCCCGGGATGGACGGCGGCCCAGGCGAGCGCCGCCCGCAGCCAGTCCTTCACCGGCAGCAGCCAGCCGGCGGCGAGCACCAGGGCCAGCGCCACGAGCAGCCACCAGCCGCGTGCTCTCATATACCGGACAGGAGCGACGACAG
>DASSQU010000309.1:0-7052 GCA_035702325.1 Steroidobacteraceae bacterium | reverse complement strand
ATCCCGCTGCCGACCGACGTGGTGGTGGGGCGGGAATTGGCCGCCACCGCGCACGCCGACGTGCGGCCGGTTCACGAGGTGCGGCCGGACGAGCTGATCCTCGACATCGGACCCGACAGCGCCGAGCGCTACAGCGCGCTGCTCGGGGCCGCCGGCACCATCATCTGGAACGGGCCGGTCGGGGTATTCGAGTTCGAGCAGTTCGCCGAGGGCACCCGCGCCATCGCCGCAGGTATCGCGCGCAGCAAGGCGTTCTCGATCGCCGGCGGCGGCGACACGCTCGCCGCCATCGAGAAGTACGGCGTCGAGGACGGCATCTCCTACATCTCCACCGGCGGCGGCGCCTTCCTCGAGTTCGTGGAGGGGCAGACTCTGCCGGCGGTCGAGGTGCTCGAGTGCCGCGCGCGCGCCCCCCACGGCACGGGCGTGCCGTGCTGAGGCGCACCAAGATCGTCGCCACGGTGGGCCCGGCCACCGACGACATCGAGGTGCTCACCGGGATGATGCGCGCCGGCCTCGACGTGGTGCGCATGAACGCTTCGCACGGCACCATTGCCGACCGGCGGCGGCGCCTCGCCCAGGTGCGCGAGGCGGCGCACCGCGCCGACCGCTGCATCGGCGTGCTGCTCGACCTGGCAGGGCCGAAGATCCGCATCGAGGGCTTCCGCGACGGGCGTGTGCAGCTTGCCGAGGGCCAGGCCTTCACGCTCGACACCGAGTTCGACCCCCGGGCCGGGACCAGTGAGCGGGTCGGCGTCGCCTACAAGGAGTTGCCGCGCGACGTCGCCGCCGGCGATACGCTGCTGCTCAACGACGGCCAGATGGTGCTCGAGGTCGAGCGCGTCGGCGCCACCACCATCGAGACCCGCGTGCGCACCGGGGGGGAGCTCTCCGACCGCAAGGGGCTCAACCGGCGCGGCGGTGGCATCTCGGCACCGGCGATCTCGGAGCGCGACCACGGGGACATCAAGTTCGCGGCCGAGGAGGGCGTCGACTACCTGGCGGTGTCGTTCGCCCGCGAGGCCGCCGACATCGAGCAGGCGCGCGCCCTGGTGCGCGCCGCGGGCGGCGAGGCGCGCATCGTCGCCAAGATCGAACGTCACGAGGCGGTCGAGAATCTCGCCGGGATCATCGACGCCTCCGACGTGGTCATGGTGGCGCGCGGCGACCTCGGCGTGGAGATGGGCTACGCCGAGCTCACCGGGCTGCAGAAGACCATCATCCACGAGACGCGCGCCCGCAACCGCGTGGTGATCACCGCGACGCAGATGATGGAGTCGATGATCCAGAGCCCCGTGCCCACGCGCGCCGAGGTGAGCGACGTCGCCAACGCCGTCATGGACGGCACCGACGCGGTGATGCTGTCGGCGGAGAGCGCCACCGGCCGCTATCCGGTCAAGGCGGTCGAGGCCATGGCCGAGGTGATCGAGGGGGCGGAGAAATACCAGCTCACCCATCCGCGCTCGCGCCAGCGCGGCTTCGAGGGGCAGTTCAGGGGCACCGAGGAGGCAATCGCCATGGCCGTCATGTACACGGCCAATCACATGAAGGTGCGGGCGATCGTAGCGCTCACCGAATCGGGTGCGACGCCGCTGTGGATGTCGCGCATCCGCTCCGACATCCCCGTGTACGCCTTCACGCGCCACGAGTCGACCCGGCGGCGCGTGACGCTCTACCGGGGCGTGTACCCGGTGATCTTCGATGTGACCAGCTACCGGACGATCGAGGACCTCTACCGCGCGCTGTTCACGCGCCTGCTCGAGCTCGAGCTCGTCAAGTCCCGCGACCTGGTGATCCTCACCAAGGGGGAGCTGTCGGGGGTGCAGGGGGGCACGAACTCGATGCTGATCCTGAAGGTAGTCCTCGACTGACGCCGCGGTCCGCAGCCGCGGCGCTCGGAGCCAAGCTCGCCTGGATCGGCGGGGCGTGCGCGCTGCTCGTCCTCGCGGCGCTGGTGCTGGCGGAGGGCGCGCTGCGGGCCTCGCTGCCGCAGCTCGACGGCACGATCCGTGCGCCGGGTCTCGCCGCCAGCGTGCGCATCGCGCGCGACGCGCTCGGCGTGCCGACGCTCGAAGCCGGCAACCGCCTCGATCTCGCCTTCGCCACCGGCTTCGTTCACGCCCAGGACCGTTATTTCCAGATGGATCTGGCGCGCCGCCTGGCGGCCGGCGAGCTCGCCGAGCTGTTCGGTCCGGTGGCGCTCGCCGAGGACGAGAAGACCCGGTTGTTCCGCTTCCGCAGCGTCGCCCGGCAGGTACTCGCGGCGGCGGGCAGCGCTCAGCGCGCGCTGCTCGAGTCCTACGCGCGCGGAGTCAACGCCGGGCTCGCGAGCCTCGGCAGCCGGCCGTGGGAGTACTGGGTGGTGCGGGCAGTGCCGGCTCCGTGGCGCGCCGAGGATTCGCTGCTGGTCGCCTATGCGATGTGGTGGGACCTGCAAGCCGATCAGTGGGACCAGGAGATCGTGCGCCAGGAGGTGAACGCGCGGCTCGGCGGGCCCGAGTGCGCGGGCTGGAAATGCGCGCTGCAGTTCTTCTATCCGGCGCGTACGGGCTGGGATGCGCCCGACGGCGAGGAGCCCGCGGAGCCGCCGGGCGCGGTGCCGCCGCCCGAGGTGCTCGACGTGCGGGGTGCGGCCCGTACCGTGAGCCACTCTCCCGCGGCCGGCGCGTGGAGCGGCGCGGCGGCGGGATGGGGGAGCGCCGGCAGCAACAACTGGGCGATCGCCGGGCGATTGACCGCGACCGGCGCGGCGCTCATCGCCAACGACATGCATCTCTCGCAGCGCGTGCCGGCCGTCTGGTACCGCGCGCGGCTGCGCACCGCGGGGAGCGCTGCCGAGCCCGCGCTCGACCTGGCCGGCGTAACGCTGCCCGGAACGCCGCTGCTCATTGCGGGATCCAACACGCACATCGCATGGGGCTTCACCAACAGCGACGGCAACTGGGTGAGCGTTACCCACGCCGCGTGCTCGGCGCTCACCACTCGAGCGCTGGTCACTCCTGCGGGGGACATTCCCCTCACGGTGGTGCGCGAGCCAATCCACGTCCGCGGCGCCCCCGACACCGTGCTCGAAGTCAGGTCGGGTCCGGCGGGCGTGCTGCTGGCTGACGAGCCGCAGCACCATGACTGCTGGTTCGTCGCCTGGCTGGCGCAACTGCCGCAGGCGAGCAACCTCGATCTCCTCGAGCTCGAGCGTGCAACTTCGGTCGCCGCGGCGCTCGAGCTCGCCCCGCAGCTGGGTATGCCCCACCAGAACCTCGTGGTCGGCGACCAGGCCGGGCACATCGGCTGGACCATCGCGGGGCGCATTCCCGACAGCACAGACCCGCAGCGCGCCCTCGGGAAGGCCGCCTGGACGACCAGCGCCGACCAGCCGAGCCTGGCCGATCCGCCGCTCGGGCGCATCTGGAGCGCCAACGCGCGCGTCACCACCGACACCCATGCAGGCGCGCTCATCGGCGGAGTCGACGCGCCGCTCGGCGCCCACTACGACCTGGGAGCGCGCGCCCGCCAGATCCGCGATGACCTGCTGGCGTTGCGCGCGCCGGTGCGACCTGCGGATATGCTGCGCATCCAGCTCGACGACCGTGCGCTGTTTCTCGCGCGCTGGCGCGAGTTGCTGCTCCGCGTCCTCGACCCGCCGGCCCGGCGCGATCACCCGCAGCGCGAGGAGTTCCGGCGGCTGGTGGAGGCGTGGGACGCCCGCGCCGACGTGGGCTCGGTGGGCTACCGCCTGCTACGCGCCTGGCACCAGCACACCCGCGACGCCGTGTGGGCGATGCTGCTCGGCGCGCTGCGCATACCGGTGGAGGAAGAGCGCGCGGCGCCGCCTCCACAGTTCGAGCAGCCGCTGTGGCAGCTCGTCACCGAGCAGCCGCTGCACCTGCTCGCCGCGGACTACCCCGACTGGCACCAGTTCCTGCTCGCACGCGTCGACGCCACCGTCGCCGATCTCGGCAAGCGCTGCCGGGAGCTGGCACGCTGCACCTGGGGCGAGCGCAACACGGTGCGCATCCGCCATCCGCTCTCCGGCGCGCTCCCCTGGCTGCGGGGGCTGCTAGACATGCCGGCGGTGGAGTTGCCGGGCGACCACAACATGCCGCGTGTGCAGGATCACACTTTCGGTGCCTCGGAGCGCTTCGCGGTTTCCCCGGGACACGAGAACGAGGGCTATTTCCACATGCCGGGAGGGCAGAGCGGGCATCCGCTCTCGCCGTACTACCGCGCCGGGTTCCTCGCCTGGGCGCGGGGCGAGCCGCTGCCGTTCCTGCCGGGAGCGGCGCAGCACACTCTGACCCTGACGCCCGAGTGAGGCGACTCCCCCGCGGGTAAACGACCGGTTCAGCTGTTGGAGGTTAGAGTGGCGGCGCCGTGAGTCGGACTTCCGTCACAGGGGATCGGGCGCCGGGGGTCCCATAATAGGGGCAGGCACCTATGGACGCCATCGGCGAGTTTCCGCTCAGAACCGATCACCGACCTACCATCGGCCTGGTGCTGACGGGCGGCGGCGCGCGCTCGGCCTACCAGGTGGGCGTGCTGCTCGCCCTCGCGGAGCTGTGGCCACGCGCCCGCAATCCCTTTCAGGTGATCGTCGGGACCTCCGCGGGAGCCGTCGCGGCCAGCGTGCTCGCCGCCGAGGCACACCGCTGGCGGCGGGCGGTCGCGGGACTGGAGCGCGTCTGGGCCAATTTCCGCTCCGGCCAGGTGTTTCGCGTCGACCCGGCGCACATGCTGCGCTCGGGCACCCACTGGGCGCTGGCACTGATCTCCGGGGGCCTGGTGCTCGCGCCGCCGAAGGCGATACTCGACAACACGCCGCTGCGGGAGCTGCTCGGGCTGCACGTGGACAGCAGCGGTATACGCCGCAGCATCGCCCGCGGGCACCTGCAGGCGTTTGCGCTGTGCGCGACCAGCTACGGGAGCGGCAACTCGGTCGCCTTCTACGACGGCGTCGAATCGATCCGCGACTGGTCGCGGGCGCAGCGCATCGGCCGGCGCTGCGAGTTCACGCTCGACCACCTGATGGCGAGCGTCGCCATTCCGCTGCTATTTCCGCCGATGAAGATCGGCGACGACTACTTCGGCGACGGCGCCATGCGCCAGCTGAATCCGCTCAGCCCCGCCATCCACCTGGGGGCCGACCGGCTGCTGATCATCGGCGTACGCGCGCGCCGCGCCGCGGGCGTCGTGGTGAACCGCCTGCAGCCCGCCATGCCGAGTCCGGGCGAGATCTTCGGTTACATGCTCGACACCCTGTTCACCGACCAGATCTACGGCGATCTCGAGCAGCTCGAGCGCATCAACACGCTGGTGGAGAGCGCTCAGGCGGTGCGCGGAGAGCGCCACGTGGAGACGCTGATGCTGGCGCCGAGCGTCGATCCCCGCCAGATCGCCGCGCGGCACGTAGCGGAGATGCCCTACGGACTGCGGGCGCTGCTGCGCGTGATCGGCGGCCGCGACGCCTCCGGGTACCAGCTCGCGAGCTACCTCATGTTCGAGGCCGGCTACACGCGCGCGCTCATCGAGCTCGGGTACCGCGATGCCATGGAGGCGCGCGCCGCGCTCACGGCGTTCATGAGCGGCGTGCGGCTGCCGGCGGTCATGACCGCCCCGGGAGTCGCCCAGGCGACTTCTTGAACTGGCGGAAAGGGCCTGCGGCCCTTTCCGCAGGCCAGACCCCTCAGTGGTTTCGGGCTCGCGGGCAAAGGGCGTGACCTTTGCCTGCTAAGCAACGTGCCAGTTGCAGCCGCTAAGCGACCACGCGCGGGCGGGCGCGGAACATACCCGCTCCCGGCAGGCCGCTGTGCCGCGCGGTGACGTTGGCGAATTCGGCGGCGAAGTCCTCGGCGAGCCGCTCGACGATGTACACCGAACGGTGCTGCCCGCCGGTGCAGCCGACCGCGACCGTGAGGTAACCGCGGTTGCTCGCGTGATATTCCGGCACCCGCGCGCGTACGAAGCGCGCGATATCGGCGATCAGCGTCGCAACGTCGGTGTTGGTCTCGAGGAAGCGGATCACCTCCGGATCGCGGCCGGTGAGGTTGCGCAGTCCCGGCTCCCAGTAGGGGTTGGGGAGCGCCCGCGCATCGAACACGAAGTCGGCATCGCCCGGGATGCCCTGCTTGAAGCCGAAGGACTCGAAGGTGATCGACAGGCGTCCGGCGTCGCGTTGCTCGACGCGCTTGTGCATGATCTCGCGCAGCGCATGCACGCCCATGCGTGAGGTGTCGATGACGAGATCGGCGGCGGACACCACCGGCTCGAGCAGCTGCCGCTCGAGTGCCATGGCCTCGCGCAGGCCGACGTCGCTGCCCGCCAGGGGGTGGCGGCGGCGTGTCTCGGCGAAGCGCCGCAGCAGCTCCTCTTCCGCGGCGATGAGGAAGATGACTTCCAGCTGCAGGCCGCTGCGCTTGAGCTCGTCGATCAGCTGCGGAACGCTGGCGATTTCGGCGGTCGTGTTGCGTGCGTCGAGCCCGATGGCGGTGCGCGCGTAGGTCGGCTCTGGGCTGCGCACCGTATAGGAAATGAACGGCTTGAGCAGCGCCGCCGGGATGTTGTCGATGCAGTAGAAGCCGAGGTCCTCGAGCACGTGCAGGGCCACGCTCTTGCCGGATCCCGACAGCCCGCTGAGGATGATGATGCGCATGCCGCGCAAGCCGCTGTCGCGTCGGTTAGGCCCGCAGCGTGCGCCGGCCCTCGGCCGCGTGGTGGTCGGCGCGCTTTTCCTTGTGCTTCCTGATGCAGCGGTCGAGCTTGTCGGCGAGCAGGTCGATGGCTGCGTACATGTCCTCCTCGGTCGCATCCGCGTGGATCGAGTTCCCGCTCACGTGCAGGGTCGCTTCCGCCCGTTGCCGCAGCTTCTCCACCGTCAGCACGCAATGCACGTCGATGACCTGCTCGAAATGCCGGCCGATGCGCTCGAGCTTCTTCTGCACGTAACCCCGCAATGACGGGGTGACCTCGACGTGATGTCCGGTGACGCTCAGCTGCATGGTCAGTCTCCTGTCATTGGGGTTCGGGTCCGGTCCTGCGCCGTTCGTTCGAAGGCGGAA
>DASSQU010000308.1:0-3534 GCA_035702325.1 Steroidobacteraceae bacterium | reverse complement strand
GTAGGCCTCGCCGGCGGCCCGGCCGGCCGCGGCCGCCGCACCCGGCCCCGGGGCGGCGAGCTGCGGCGCGGCGAGCCGGTCGCGCATCTCGACGATCAGCCGCTCGGCGGTCTTGCGGCCCACGCCGGGCACGCGGGTGAGCGTCGCGACATCCTCACTCTGCACACACTGCGCAAAGCCCGCAACGCTGATTCCCGAGAGCAGCGCCAGCGCGATCTTCGGCCCCACCCCCGACACCTTGATCAGACTGCGGAACAGCCGCCGCTCCTCCTCGGTCGCGAAGGCATAGAGCACGTGCGCATCCTCGCGCACCACCAGGTGGGTGAGCAGACTCACCTCCGCGCCGACCGGCGGCAGGTGCAGGAAGGTCGACATCGGCGCCTCGAGCTCGTAGCCGAGCCCGCCGACCTCGACCGTGAGCTGCGGCGGCGACTTCGAGGCGATCCGGCCGCGCACCGCGCCGATCATCGCAGCGCGTGCCTCAGGCGCGCCCCGGCGCCGCTGCGCACCAGCAGCCCGAGCCGCCGGGCGTGCGCATGACAGACCGCCGCGGCGAGCGCGTCGCTTGCATCCGCCGACAGCGGCTGGCCGATGCCGAGCAGCGAGCGCACCATGTGGGCCACCTGGAACTTGTCCGCCGCTCCCGAGCCGACCAGCGCCAGCTTGATCGCGCGCGGTGCGTACTCGAATACCGGCACCCCCGGGGGTACCGCGCACAGTGCGGCGCCGCGCGCCTGCCCGAGCTTGAGCGCGCTGTCGGCGTTGCGGCTGACGAACACCCGCTCGACCGCCACTTCCACCGGCTGATGCCGGCCGATGAGTGCCTGCAGCCCGTCGAAGATGAGGCGCAGTCGCGCCACCGGAGCCGCGGTGCTCACGTCGAGACAGCCCTGGGCGATGAGCACCAGCTCGCCTTCGCGGCACTCCAGCACCCCGAATCCGGTGCGGCGCGAGCCGGGATCGAGACCGAGGATGCGCACGTTCGGCGCGAACGACGCTGCCGGGCCGGCGAGTGCCGCCGGATCAAGTGCCCGCCAGGACCTCGTCCGATATCTCGACATGCGCAAAGCGTTCCGTCCGGCCCCGGCCGGTCATGACGGCGAATGCGTAAGCCTAGCGGAAAACAAGGGCTTACGCATGCCGGGCGCGCGCGCGACGCGACGCGCCGTGGTGCCGCTCACCGTCCCGCCAGCACCTCGTCCGGAACCTCGACGTTCGAGTAGACGTTGCGTACTCCCTCCAGGCCGTCGAGCGCCTCGAGCAGCTCCACCATCCGTTCGGCCGGCGCGCCCGAGAGTGCCAGCGAGATCGTCGAGCGCCGGGTGACTTCGGCGGTCGCCGGCGCAAAACCGTGATGCGTCAGCACCGCGCACACCGTCTCCAGCTCCAGCGGGTCGGCGAGCACCTCCACCGACTCGTCGCCGTCGGCCAGCACGTCCTCGGCGCCGGCCTCGAGCGCCACCTGCATGAGCCGCTCCTGATCGACTCCTGCGGGGAAGGTCATCAGCCCCACGGTGTTGAACAGATAGCTCACCGAGCCCTCGGCGCCGAGGTGGCCGCCGTGCTGCGCAAAGGTGCCGCGCACCTGCGCGCCGAGGCGGTCACGGTCGCTCGTCAGGCCCTCGATGAGCACCGCCGCCCCGCCCGGTCCGTAGCCCTCGTAGCGCACGGCTTCGACGCTGCGCGGCGGGCGGGCGCGCGGCGGCTCGCGCCGTACGTTGCCGTTGCGCCGGCGTCGAATGCTGGCCCAGCTGCTGTGTCCGATCATCGAATTGCGCGCCTGGATGAGCGCGGAGCGCCGCCGCGCCGCACCGCAAAACACCCCGGTATGATAGCGGCAAAGCGTCGCGGACGACACGCCGGCGTCGGCGCTGCCGCGCGCCGCTGGCCGCCGGACCATGGAAACCAGCCAACTCTGTCCGCCCGCAGTTCGCGATGCCATCATCGGCACGCGCGCCGCGCTCGAGCGCGCGAGCCCGCGCGCCCCGGCCGACCTCGGCTTCGCCCTCGAGGCGGCGGAAATCATGGGCGGGCTCACCGAGAGCGCCGAGCTCGCGAGCGCACTGCTCGCGCGCCCGGTCATCGGCCACGCGGGTCTCACGCCCGAGCAGGCGGCGGGGATCGTCGGCCGGCCGGCCACCGATATCGCGGTCGCGCTGCTGCGGTTCGGTACGCTCGGCCTGCCGCGGGACTGGACGCCGGCGCAGGGACTCGACGCCCGCCAGGCGGAGACGCTGCGCAAGATGCTGCTCGCGGTGGTGAGCGACCCGCGGCTGGTGCTGGCGCGGCTCGCCGAGGAGCTGGTGGCGCTGCGCCATGCACGCGAGCTGCCGGCACCCGAGCGCGAGCGGCGCGCGATCGAGGCGCGCGTCATCTACGCGCCGCTCGCCAACCGGCTCGGCGTATGGCAGTTGAAGTGGGAGCTCGAGGATCTCGCGTTCCGCTACCTCGAGCCGGAGGAATACCGGCGGATCGCCGCGGCGCTCAACGAGCGGCGCGCCGACCGCGAGCGCTACATCGACACGCTGTGCGGCGAGCTGCGCGCCGCGCTCGCGGCCGCCGGCATCGCCGCCGAGGTCTGCGGGCGGCCGAAGCACATGTACAGCATCTACCGCAAGATGCAGCGCAAGCAGCTCGCGTTCGAGCAGCTGTTCGACGTGCGGGCGGTGCGCGTGGTGGTGGCCACCGTCCCGGAGTGCTATGCAGCGCTCGGCATCGTGCACGGTCAGTGGCCGTACATTCCCGGGGAGTTCGACGACTACATCGCCACGCCGAAGGGCAACGGCTACCGCTCGATCCACACCGCGGTGATCGGACCGCAGGCGCGAAGCGTCGAGATCCAGATACGCACGCGCGACATGCACGAGCACGCCGAGCTCGGCGTCGCGGCGCACTGGACCTACAAGGAGGGTGGCCCGCGCGACGCCCAGTACCAGCGCAAGATCGAGTGGGTCCGGCGGCTGCTCGAGCCCGCGGACGACGCCGTGGACAGCGGCGAGCGCGAGCGCGACTTCGTCGAGGGCATGCGCAGCGAGCTGTTCGAGGACCGCGTCTACGCGCTCACGCCCCGGGGCGAGGTGATCGACCTGCCGCGCGGCGCCACGCCGCTCGACTTCGCCTACAACGTGCACACCTCGCTCGGGCATCGCTGCCGGGGCGCAAAGGTGAACGGGCGCATCGTGCCGCTCACCCGCGCACTGACAAACGGCGAGATCGTCGAGATCATCACCGGCAAGCACGACGCGCCGAGCCGCGACTGGCTCGCCCCCGAGCTCGGCTATCTGGTCTCGGCGCGCAACCGTGCCAAGGTACGCGCCTGGTTCCGCCGCCAGGACGTGGGCGACAACCGCAGCGCCGGTCGCATCATCGCCGAGCGCGAGCTGGCGCGCGTCGGCGCGGGACCGACGCAGCTCGCCGCCCTCGCCCACGAGCTCAAGGCACGCGACATCGATCATTTCTACCAGCTGCTCGGCGAAGGCGAGATCACCGTCACCCAGCTGGTGCAGGCGGCCGCGAGGCTGTTCGAGCCGGCAC
>DASSQU010000307.1:0-17847 GCA_035702325.1 Steroidobacteraceae bacterium | reverse complement strand
CACGGTGCTGCACGAGCAGGTGTTCGATCATTTCGAGCCGATCGCGCCGGGGCGTATGAGCGAGGCGGAATTCGAGGGGTTCGTCCGTGACACGGTCAACTTCCTCGACTATGTGAGCGAGCCCACGCAGCTCGCGCGCCGCCGGTTCGGCGTGTGGGTGGTGCTGTTCCTGCTGGTATTCACCTGGCTCACCTGGCTGGTGAAGCGCGAATACTGGAAGGACGTCCACTGATCGCCGGCCTGGATCGCCGGAGCGGGAACGTGTCGAGCAGACGATCCATCATGACGTTGTTCTCCGCACCCGATGACCCGTGGAGTCACCGCACGCGGATCGTGCTGGCCGAGAAGGGCATCAGCATCGACATCGTGAGCGTCGAGGCGGGCCGCTTTCCCGAGGACCTGCTCGACCTGAACCCCTACCACAGCGTGCCGACGCTGGTCGATCGTGACCTGGTGCTGTACGACTCGCGGGTCATCATCGAGTACCTGGACGAGCGTTTTCCGCACCCGCCGCTCATGCCGGTCGATCCGCTCACGCGCGCGCAGTTCCGCCTGGCCCTCTACCGCATCGAGCGCGACTGGTACAGCCTCGCGCGCCAGATTGACCAGGAGCCGGACAAGAAGCAGACCGTGAAGATAAAGAAGATCCTGCGCGATACGATTCTGCAGAGCACCGAGCTGTTCAAGATCAAGCCCTTCTTCCTGTCGGACGAGTTCTCGCTGGTCGATGCGACCATCGCGCCGATCCTGTGGCGCCTGCCGCACTACGAGATCGACCTCGCGCTGCAGGGTCAGCCGATCGAGAAATACGCGCACATGGTGTTCGCGCGGCCGGCCTTCCGCGAAGCGCTGTCCGATAAGGAGCGCGAGATGCGGCTGCGATGAGCGCATGACCCGGACCTTGCCCAAGCGGCCGTACCTGCTGCGCGCCATGCACCAGTGGATCAGCGAGTGCGGCCATACACCGCACGTGATCGTCGACGCCGGTCATGACGGCGCCGAGGTGCCGCGCGCCTACGTCAAGGACGGGAAGATCGTTCTCAACCTGAGCGAGGGCGCGACGCAACGATTGCGCCTCGGCAATGACGCGGTGGAGTTCGACGCGCGCTTCGCCGGCGTCGTGCACCACGTGCACTTCCCCGTGAGCGCCGTGCTCGGCATCTACGCCCGCGAGACCGGTGAAGGCATGGTGTTTTCCGAGCAGGATCTCGGCCCGGGACCGCCCACGGGCCCGACACCCGTGGAAGAGGGCGGCCAACGCCGTCCGCAGCTGAAAGTCGTCAAATAGCGCGGCGCGGGGTGCGCGGCGCCAGCGGCGGGTGCACGGCGCCAGCGGCCGGCGCGCTGCGGTGCGCGCGGATAGCTCACCAGCCCGATGGTTAAGTACTTACTTAACTATCGCGCGCAGGCGCTGCGACCCTTCAGGCCAGGGTCATGCCCCGCGCGTCAGCGCGTAAAAAAAGAGTCGGCCTGTAAGCCGGGTTCTGTCGAGGGCAATCATTCCTCTGGGATCCACGTCGCCGTGAACCTCTAGCGGCCTACCCGGAAGCGCGCGCGGATCGGCGCTGCCTGCGCCCGTTTAGGGGCGCAGGCGGCTTCCCTATTTGGCCTTGCTCCAGGTGGGGTTTGCCGTGCCGTCGCGTGTTGCCACCGACGCGGTGCGCTCTTACCGCACCGTTTCACCCTTGCCGGTCCCGCGAGGGACTTGGGCGGTCTGGCTCTCTGTTGCACTTTCCGTGGGCTCGCGCCCCCCAGGCGTTACCTGGCACCCGGTCCGCCGGAGCCCGGACTTTCCTCCACCCCTGGCCATTGCTGACCGCGAGGCAGCGATTGCCCGGCCGACTCTGCCGAGCACGATAGGGCCGCGGCGGCCGAAGTCAATCTGCAATGCTCAAACGTCGCAGGTGAGCCCTTGTCGTGCCTCTATGGCATCTCCTCGTCTTCGGGCTGCGCCTGGCGCCGTTCGCCGGCGCTGCCGCCGCGGGTCGCGAGCGCATAGGCCGCCGCTCTCGAGGCGCCCGTGAGCCGCGCGGCCGCGGCCGCCGCCCGGCTGGGCGGGAGTTCCGCCAGGAGAATCTCCAGCGTGCGCCTCAGGGCCGGCTCGTCCGCCGACGCCGCTGGGGCGTCGGCGCCGTGCACGACGACCGTGAGCTCACCGCGCGCGAAGTTCCCGTCCTCGCCGGCGCGGCGCAACAGCTCACCGAGCGTGCCGCGGTAGAGCGACTCGTGCATCTTGGTGAGCTCGCGTGCCACCGCCGCCGGGCGTTCCGGGCCGAACGCCGCCGCCAGGTCCGCGAGGGTCGCGCGAATGCGATGGGGCGCCTCGAAGAACACCCGGGTGCGCGTCTCGTGTGCGAGCTGCGCGAGCGCCCGGCGCCGCTCGGCGGCGCGCGCCGGCAGGAAACCCTCGAAGCAGAAGCGCTGCGTCGGGAGTCCCGCGACCGCCAGCGCCGCGGTGATCGCCGAAGGACCGGGAACCGCCTGGACGGCAAAGCCCGCCTCCGCGGCGCGCCTCACCAGCTCGAACCCCGGATCCGAGATGAGCGGCGTACCGGCATCGCTCACCAGGGCGACGTCCTCGCCCCGCGCGAGCCGCGCAAGCAGCTCCGGGACCCGCGTGGCTTCGTTGTGCGCATGCAGCGACACCAGCGGCGTCGAAACGCCGACTGCCTCGAGCAGCACCCGGGTGTGGCGGGTATCCTCGGCGGCGATGACCACGGCGGAGGCGAGCGCCGCGCGCGCACGGGGACTCAGGTCCGCGAGGTTGCCGATCGGGGTGGCCACGACCTGGAGCCTGCCGCGCGCGCTCACCACTATAATCCCTGCCTTCATGCCGCATGGAGCCGCGGCCGCGATCAGCCATCCTGCCGCGCAACGAGAGGGCCATCAACCAATGCCGTTCGCCCGCCGGATCATCGCCCTTGCGGCTCTCGCCGCCGCGGCAGTCGCGCTCGGCGGCTGTCCGAGCCCCGTGATTGCGCCGGCGCCCCCGGCGGAGCAGCCGGTGAGCCCCGGGCGCGCAGGGGCGCCGCCAGGCGCGCCGCAGGCGGCGCGCCCCGAGGCGGCCGGCGAGGCCGCGCGCGCGGAAGCGGCGCCGGGTCCGCACATTGCGCTGCTGCTGCCCGTCACCGGCCGCACGGCCGGCGCTGCGGTCAGCGTGCGCGACGGCTTTCTCACCGCCTACTACCAGGCGCCAGCGGGCGAACGCCCGCGCGTGCGCGTCTACGACACCGGCATCGAGAGCGTCGCGAGCGCGCTCGGACGCGCCATCGCACAGGGCGCCGATCTCATCGTCGGTCCGCTGACTCGCGAGGAAGTGGTCGCGGCGGCGCAGTACGCCGGCCCGCGTCCGCCACTGCTGGCACTCAACTTCCTGCCGCCCGAGACGGCGGCGCCGGCGCGCTTCTACCAGTACGCCCTCTCGCCGGAGGACGAAGCGCGCCTCGTGGCACAGCGCATCGTCGCGGACCGGCACCGCCGCGGCGTCGCGCTGGTACCGCTCGGCGACTGGGGCACACGGGTGCTGGCCGCCTTCCGGCAGGAGCTCGAAGCGGGTGGCGGTGAGCTCATCGCCACTGCCACGATCGATCCCGCGCGCACCGACTACACCGACGCCGTCACCGAGGTCCTCGGCATCAGCGAGAGCCAGGAGCGGTTCAAGCGCCTGCAGGCGATTCTCGCCACGAAACTGCAATTCGAGCCGCGGCGCCGGGCGGACATCGAGTTCATCTTCGCCCCGGCGCCGGCCAATACCGAGCGGCTGCTGCGGCCGCAACTGCGTTTCCACTACGCCGGCGACATCCCCACGTACGCGACCTCGAACGCGTTCGAGCCGGACGTGCGCGCCAATCAGGATCTCGACGGTCTGATCTTTCCCGACATGCCCTGGATGATCGGCGGCGATCTCGCCGAGGCGGTGCGTGCCGCCGCGCACCAGGCCTGGCCCGACGGCGGTCAGTACCGCAGCCGCCTGTTTGCATTCGGGTTCGACGCCTATCGACTCGCGGTGGCGCTGCGCACCGGCGCGAAGCCGGAGGCGGTGAACGTCGAGGGGCTGACCGGACGGTTGAGCTTCGACAGCGAGCGGCGTGTCCGCCGCGAGCTCACCTGGGTGCAACTGCACGACGGCGAGCTGCGCCGGCTGCCGTGAGCGCGGGGCCGCAGATGAGCACGCGGCAGCAGCTCACGGGCAGGCGCGCGGAAGAGCTGGCGGCGCAATTCATGCGCGCGCAGGGCTTCGAGGTCGTGCTGCGCAACTATCGCCGCCGCCTCGGAGAGCTCGATCTGGTTGCGCGCCGCGACGGTGTTCTGGTGATCGCGGAGGTGCGTACCCGCGCGCACGCGCGCTTCGGCGGCGCGGCCGCCAGCGTCGACCGGCGCAAGCAGCGGCGGATCGTCCGTGCCGCTGCGCAGCTGCTGCAGCAGCGCAGGGATCTCGCGGACTCCCCCGTGCGGTTCGATGTGATCGTAGTGTCCGATCCCCTCGCGACGGCGCCCCGGATCGAGTGGATCCGCCATGCCTTCGAGTCGGCGTGAACAGTCCGCCTGAAGCCTTCGAACAGGAAGGAGTTTGGTGAGCCACTGTATAAGGTTCACCAGCCAAGCCGCTGATTGCTAAGAGTGAAAAGCACCCGCAGCGGGTGGCGACACTGTTCATTTCCACATAAGTCGTTGTGATTGCGACGAATTTCTCACTATTTCCGTTGACATAGTTCATCCCCGATTCCTATAGTGGCGCCCAGTGGGAAAAAGTGGGGGGAAATGGGGCGAATTCTCGCCTACAGGTCATGTTCCGCGGTGCAACAAAGATCACCCTGGATGACAAGGGGCGGATGGTCATGCCTACCCGGTATCGCGACCAGATCGCCGCCGTCGCCCAGGGGAAATTGGTCGTCACCGTGGATCGCGACCAGTGCCTCCTCATTTATCCCCTGCCCGAGTGGGAGCAGATCCAGGCCAAGCTGATGAGCCTGCCGAGCCTGCATCCGACGGCGCGCCGGCTGCAACGCCTCATGGTGGGCCATGCGACCGATCTCCCCCTCGACGGGCACGGCAGGGTGCTGCTGCCGCCGGAGCTGCGCGAGTTCGCGAAGCTCGGGCGGCACGGAATGCTGATCGGCCAGGGCAACCGCTTCGAGCTGTGGGACGAGGGGCGCTGGAACGAACGCCGCGATCTGTGGCTCAAGAGTGACGAGTCCGTAACCGATCTGCCGTCCGAGCTCGAGTCGCTGTCGCTGTAGAGCGCGGGCGGCAGCTGCGGAGTGGAAGGTTCGGGGGGGCAGCACGGCTGCCGCCCCGGTGGAATCGGGCCATGGTGGATGAGCACACACCTGTGCTTGCCGCGGAAGCGCTCGCCGGGTTGGCCCTGGAAGCGGACGGTTACTATGTCGATGCGACGTTCGGGCGCGGCGGTCATACGGCACTCATACTCCAGGCCCTGGGTCGAGAAGGCCGCGTGCTGGCCATCGACCGGGATCCGCAGGCCATCGCGTCCGGAAAACAGCGCTTTGCCGACGAAGTGCGGCTTACGCTCGTGCACGCGTCGTTTGCCGATCTCGGCACGCTCGTGCCGCTACACGCAGCGGGTCGTGCTTGCCGCGGCGTGCTCCTCGACCTCGGCGTGTCCTCGCCGCAGCTCGACGATCGCTCCCGCGGCTTCAGCTTCCGTGCCGACGGCCCGCTCGACATGCGCATGGACCCGACACGCGGCGAGCCGGTCTCGGCGTGGCTCGCGCGGGCGGGCGTCGACGAGATCCGCGAAGTGATCGCGACCCTCGGAGAAGAGCGCTTCGCACGGCGCGTGGCGCGCGCCATCGTCGAGGCCCGGCGCGAGCGCCCCCTCGACAGCAGCGCGGCGCTGGCCGCGGTGGTGGCGCACGCGGTGCGCACCCGCGAGCCCGGCAAGCATCCGGCAACCCGCACCTTCCGCGCGCTGCGCATGTTCATCAACGACGAGCTGGGCCAGCTCGAGCAGGCGCTGCGCGGGGCGCTCGAAGTCCTCGCCGCCGGCGGCCGGCTGGTCGTGATCAGTTTCCATTCCCTCGAGGATCGCACCGTCAAACGCTTCATGCAGCGCGCGTCGCAGCCCGATCCGGCGCTCGCGGGACTGCCGCTCGTGCCGGCCGCGGCGCGCGCGCGCCTGAAGCTCATCGGCCGCAAGACCCGCCCCGCGGACGCCGAGATCCGGCGCAACCCGCGCGCGCGCAGCGCGTTGCTGCGCGTGGCGGAGAAGCTCGCGTGAGCCGCGCGGCGCTGCTGCTCGCCGTGCCGCTGCTGTGGCTGGCTGCGCTCGCCTCAAGCGCCGGCGCCATCTACTGCGAGCACCGCGCGCGCGAGCTCTTCATCCGTCTCGAGGCGCTCACCGCGCGGCGCGACAATCTGCAGATCGAGTGGGGCCAGCTGCAGCTCGAGCAGAGCGCCTGGTCGAGCCATGCCTTCGTCGAGCGCGTCGCGAGCACCCGGCTGCACATGGCGATGCCGCCGCCGAAGGACATCGAGATCATCGCCCCATGAAAGCGCGCAGCGCACGCGAGCTCGCTTCGCGCTCATTCCGCTGGCGCGCGGCGCTGCTGCTGCTGCTGCTCAGCACATCCGCCGCTGCCCTCGCCTGGCGCGCGGCTAACCTGCAGCTCGTCGATCACGGCTTCCTCGCCAGCCAGGGCGATGCGCGCTTCTCGCGGGTCCTGCAGATCGCGGCCCACCGCGGCACCATCACCGACCGCTACGGCGAACCGCTCGCCGTCAGTACTCCGGTCGATTCGATCTGGGTGAACCCCGGCGAGCTCGCGCTCGCCACCGCGCAGATTCCGCGGCTCGCCGCCGCGCTGAAGCTCGATCCCCAGGAGCTCACGCGGCGCATCACCAGCAACCTCGATCGCGAATTCCTCTACCTGGCGCGCGGCCGCCAGCCGCTCGAGGCCGCGGCGATCAAGGCTCTGGGGATTGCGGGCGTCTACACCTCGCGTGAATACCGGCGCTACTACCCGGCCGGCGAGGTGACCGGCCATCTGCTTGGATTCACCAACGTCGACGATGCCGGGCAGGAGGGGCTCGAGCTCGCCTTCGATCACTGGCTGGCCGGCGAGGACGGCGAGAAGCGCGTCATCCAGGACCGCTACGGACGCGTGGTGCAGGACGTCGAGAGTATCCGCGCGACCCGTCCCGGACGCGACCTGGTGCTGTCGATCGACCTGCGCATCCAGTACCTCGCCTATCGCGAGCTGAAGGCGGCGGTGCGCGAGCAGCGCGCGCGCGCCGGCTCGATCGTCGTGCTGGACGTGAGCACCGGCGAGGTGCTCGCCATGGTGAATCAGCCCGCCTACAACCCCAACGACCGCGACCAGATGCAGCCCGCGGACTACCGCAACCGCGCCGCCACCGACATCTTCGAGCCCGGCTCCTCGATCAAGCCGTTCTGGGTCGCCGCGGGGCTGGCTTCCGGCAAGTACGACGCGCACAGCATCATCGACACCTCGCCGGGCTTCTTCAAAGTAGGGGTGAAGATCTTCGAGGACGAGCACAACCTCGGCGCCATCAACATCGCTACGGTGCTCGCCAAGAGCTCCAACGTCGGCATGGCGCACATCGCGCTCTCGCTCAAGCCGCAGCAGGTCTGGAGCACGCTCACCAGCCTCGGCTTCGGCGAGGTCACCACCAGCGGCTACCCGGGCGAATCCGCCGGCCTCCTGCCCCCCTTCTCGCAGTGGCGGCCGATCGGCATCGTCACCATGTCGCACGGCTACGGCCTCTCGGTGACGCCGCTGCAGCTCGCGCATGCCTACGCCACCATCGGCGCGTTCGGCGTCGCGCGCCCGGTTTCGTTCCTCGCCGTGGATGCGCCGGTGCCGGGCACGCGGGTGCTGGACGAGCATGTGTGCCGCGAGCTCGTCGGCATGCTCCGCTCGGTGGTCGCGGCGGAAGGCACGGGCAAGCTGGCCGCCATTCCCGGCTATCGCGTCGCCGGCAAGACCGGCACGGCGTGGAAGGCGACCGAGGGTGGTTACTCCACCGACCGCTACATGGCGGTGTTCGGCGGCGTTGCCCCGGCGAGCGCACCGCGGCTCGCCGCGGTGGTGGTGATCGACGAGCCGGGCGCCGGCCAGCACATGGGCGGGGAGGTGGCCGCGCCGGTGTTCGCACGCGTAGTGGGCGGCGCGCTGCGCCTGCTGGCCGTGGCGCCCGATGAGCCGGTGAACGCGCCGGAGGAACTGCCGGCGAGCCCATCGCCCGGCGGCGTGCGCACGGCGGCGCTGCCGTGAGCGGCGCCGCAACCATGGCTCTGCCGGCGCGCCCGCTCGCCGAGCTCACCGCCGGCTTGCTCGCGGTTCCCCCCGGTATCATGGTGAACGACGTGACACAGGACAGTCGCGCGGTCACTCCGGGGGCGCTGTTCCTCGCCTGCCGCGGCCGCACGCACCACGGAGTGAAGTTCGCCGCCGAGGCCGCGAGCCGCGGCGCCCGGGCGGTACTCTACGAGCCGGATGAGGCGGCGGGCGCGCAGGCGCCGCAGCTTCCCCCCGGCACCTTCGTCGCGGGGCTTGCGCGCCTGAGCGCGCGCGCCGGCGAGATCGCCGACCGCTTCTTCGGCGCACCTTCGCAGGCGCTCACCGTCGCCGGCATCACCGGCACCAACGGCAAGACCACCTGTGCGTGGCTGCTGGCGCAGGCGCTCGAAGCTTGTGGCCGCCCGGCGGCCTACATGGGCACGCTCGGCTTCGGCCGGCCGCCCGAGCTTACCCCCACCGTGCACACGACTCCCGACGCGGTGAGCGTGCACCGCCAGCTCGCCGCGCTGCGCGCGCTCGGCGCCGAGTGCGTCGCGATGGAGGTCTCCTCGCATGCGCTCGATCAGGAGCGCATCACGGGCGTGCGCTTCCATTCCGCCGCCTTCACCAATCTCACCCGCGATCACCTCGACTATCACCGCACCATGGAGGCCTACGGCGCCGCCAAGGCGCGCCTGTTCGGCTTGCCGGGGCTGGCGCACCGGATCGTCAACCTCGACGATCCCTTCGGCGCCCGACTCGCCGCGGCGCCCTCGGCGGTGCCGCTCACCGTGACCTCGCGCGCAGCCGCGCCCTCGGAGCGGCCGCCACAGGCGCGCTTCGTGCGCGCCGTGCGCGTCACCCCCGACGCCGGCGGACTCGCGATCGCGATCGAGTCGAGCTGGGGCCCGGCCGAGCTCGCGGTGCGTCTCATGGGCGAGTTCAACGTCGACAACTCCCTCACGGTGCTCGCGGTGATGCTGGCGTGGGACGTGCCGCTCACCGGTGCGGTGCGCGCACTCGGCCGCTGCCGCCCGGCGCGCGGGCGCATGGAGATGTTCGGCGGGCGGGGCCGCACGCCGCTCGCGATCGTCGACTATGCGCACAGCCCCGATGCGCTCGAGAAGGCGCTGCGCGCCGCGCGGCTGCACTGTCGCGGGGCGCTCCGAGTGGTGTTCGGCTGCGGCGGCGACCGGGACGCGGGCAAGCGGCCGCTCATGGGCCGCATCGCCGCCGAGCTTGCCGACGACCTGATCATCACCGACGACAACCCGCGCAGCGAAGATCCCGCGCAGATCGTAGCCGACATCGTCGCCGGGGCCGGGCAGCGCGCGCCGCTCGTGGTGGAGCATGACCGGGCGCTCGCCATCCGGCTCGCTCTCGAGCGCAGCGGCCCGGACGACGTGGTACTGATTGCGGGCAAGGGACACGAGGACTACCAGCTGCTGGGGAGCGTGCGCCGGCCGTTCCGCGACCAGGCGGTGGTCATGGACGTGCTCAAGGGAGCGCGGCCGTGAAGCGCTCGCTCGCCGAGTTCGCCCGCGCCTGCGGCGGCCGCCTCACCGGGGCGGACCGCGGCTATACCGAGGTGGTGAGCGACAGCCGCACGCTCAAGGCGGGCGAGCTGTTCGTCGCGCTGCGCGGGCCGAAATTCAACGGCAACGAGTTCGTCGGGGCTGCGGCGGCCGCCGGCGCCGCCGGCGCGGTAGTCGACGGCGAGCAGCCCGTGGCACTGGCGCAGATCGTGGTCGACGATACGCTGGCGGCGCTCACCCGCGCCGCGCGCGCCTGGCGCGCCGACTTCGCCGGGGCGCTGGTGGGCGTCGCCGGCAGCAACGGCAAGACCACCGCCAAGGAAATGATCGCGGCGATCCTGGAGCGGGCGGGTCCCTGCCTCGCCACCCGCGGCAACCTCAACAATCACATCGGAGTGCCGCTCACGCTGCTGCGCCTCAGCGCCGCCGAGCGCTTCGCCGTGATTGAAATGGGCGCCAACCGCGCCGGCGAGGTCGCGCAGCTCGTGAGCCTCGCCCGACCCACCGTCGGGGTGATCACCAACGCGGGCGCCGAGCACCTCGAGGGCTTCGGCAGCCTGGAGGGCGTGGCGCGCGCCGAGGGCGAGATGGTCGCCGGACTCGAGCCTGCGGCCACCGCCGTCATCAACGCCGACGACCAGTTCGCGGCGCTGTGGCGCGCCTCGACGGCGGCGCACGTGGTCAGCTTCGGCGTGCGCGCCCCGGCGGACTTCAGCGCCGGCGAGGTCGAGACGTCGGTCGGGCCCGAGGGGTTCACCACGCGGTTCCGGCTGACCGCTCCGCTCGGCGCGGCCGCGATCCGCCTCAATCTCGGCGGC
The DNA here is from genome assembly GCA_035702325.1 of Steroidobacteraceae bacterium. Lineage (GTDB taxonomy): Bacteria > Pseudomonadota > Gammaproteobacteria > Steroidobacterales > Steroidobacteraceae > 13-2-20CM-66-19. The sequence continues at coordinate 7,230 of DASSQU010000307.1, read as the reverse complement.
CTGCACAACGTCGCCAACGCGCTCGGCGCCGCCGCCGCCGCCGCCAGCGCGGGCGCGCGCCTCGAGCACATCGTGGCGGGTCTCGCCGCGGTGCGCGCCGTGGCGGGAAGGCTGCAGTTCCGCCGCGCCGCGGGCGGCGCCTGGATCATCGACGACTCCTACAACGCCAATCCGAGCTCGATGCGGGCTGCGATCGAAGTGCTGGCCTCGCTCGCCGGGCGCAAGTGGCTGGTGATCGGCGACATGGCCGAGCTCGGCACCTTCGCCGCCGAGGCACACTCCGGGATCGGCGAGCTCGCGCGCCGTGCGGGCATCGAGCGGCTGTACGCGACCGGCCCGCTGGCCGCGCTCGCCGCCGCGGCCTTCGGCGCCGGTGCCTGCCACTATCCCGACGTACCGGCGCTCGCCGCGGCGCTGCGCACGGCGCTCGCCGCCGCCGGGCCCGAGGTGCGCCTGCTGGTGAAGGGCTCGCGCTTCAACCGCCTCGAGCGGGTGGTGGCGGCGCTCGCCCCCGATGCGGCCCCGGCCGACGGCGCGCACTGATGCTCTACTGGATCACACAGCAGCTCGCCGCCGACCGCGTTCCGGGAGCGCACGTCTTTGCGTACCTCACCTTCCGCGCCATTCTGGCCACGGCTTCGGCGCTCGGCCTGTCGCTCATCGTCGGTCCGCCGCTGATCGCGCGCCTGGTGCGCGGTCAGATCGGACAGGTGGTGCGCGACGACGGCCCGCCCACCCACCTGCTGAAGGCCGGCACCCCGACCATGGGGGGCACGCTGATCCTCATCGCGACGCTGGTGAGCACGCTGCTGTGGGCGGAGCTCACCAATCGGCTCGTGTGGACGGTGCTCGGCGTCACCTTCGCCTTCGGGCTCATCGGCTTCTACGACGACTATCTGAAGCTCATGGTGAAGAACCCGAAGGGACTCGTACCGCGCTGGAAATACTTCTGGCAGTCGGTCGCCGGGCTCGCCACGGCCGCGACGCTCTACTACACCGCGACCGAGCCGGCGCAGACGACGCTGTTCCTGCCGTTCTTCAAGACCTTCCACGCGCCGCTCTCGGCCGCCGCCTTCATCGCCATCGCCTACTTCATGATCGTCGGCATGAGCAACGCGGTGAATCTCACCGACGGGCTCGACGGCCTGGCGATCATGCCCGCCGCCCTGGTGAGCTCGGCGCTCGGCATCTTCGCCTACGCGAGCGGCAACGCGGTGTTCGCGCACTACCTGCAGATCCCGGAGATCCACGGCGCGGGCGAGCTGCTGATCTTCTGCGCCTCGCTCGCGGGCGCGGGCCTGGGCTTCCTGTGGTTCAACTCCTATCCCGCACAGGTGTTCATGGGCGACGTGGGGGCGCTGGCGATCGGCGCGGCCATCGGCGTGCTGGCGGTGATCGTGCGCCAGGAGCTGGTGGTGCTGGTGATGAGCGGGGTGTTCGTGCTCGAGACCGTGTCGGTCATCCTGCAGGTCGCCTCGTTCAAGCTCACGGGCCGGCGCATCTTCAGGATGGCTCCCATTCACCATCACTTCGAGCTCAAGGGCTGGGCCGAGCCCAAGGTGATCGTGCGCTTCTGGATCATTTCGCTGCTGCTGGTGCTCTCGGGGCTGGCGACGCTCAAGCTGCGATGACGAGCCGCACCGCCAAGCGCCCCTATGCCGTGATCGTGGGACTCGGCCGCACCGGCCTGTCGTGCGCGCGCTACCTCGCCGCGCGCGGCTGGCGGCTCGCGGTGACCGACACGCGCCCCGCGCCGCCGGAGCTCGCCGCGCTCGCACGCCTCGATGCCGCGATCCCGGTGCGCCTTGGGGGCCTCGACCCGGCGCTGCTCGAGGGCGCGCTGTGCGTGGTGGCTTCGCCCGGAGTGTCGCTCGCGCTGCCGTTCTTCGAGCAGGCGCGGCGCCGCGGGCTCGAGATCGTGGGCGACATCGAGCTGTTCGCGCGCGAGGTCGACGCCGCGGTCGCGGGAGTCACCGGAACCAACGGCAAGAGCACGGTGACGACACTGCTCGCGCGCATGGCGGCGCGCGCCGGACTCGCGGTGCGCGCCGGCGGGAACCTGGGCGAACCGGCCCTCGACCTCATCCAGGACGGCACCGCGCTCTACGTACTCGAGCTCTCGAGCTTTCAGCTCGAGACGGTGAGCCACCTCGAGTGCCGCGCCGCCACCGTGCTCAACGTGAGCGCCGACCACCTCGACCGCTACGCCTCGGTCGACGCATACGCGGCGGCCAAGGCGCGCATCTTCGCGCGCTGCGACACCGCAGTGGTGAATCTCGACGACCCGCTGGTGGTCGCCATGCCGCGCGCCGTGCGGCGCACCCTGAGCTTCTCGCTGCGTGCCGCGATCGGCGCCGACTACGCGGTCGCGAGCCACCGGGGCGACTGGTGGCTGACGCGCGCCGGCCGGCCGCTGCTGCCGGTCGCCGCCATGAAGATCAAGGGACTGCACAACGCCGCCAACGCCCTCGCCGCACTCGCGCTCGGGGAGGCACTCGAGCTCCCGCTCCCGGGCATGCTCACCGAGCTCACCGAGTTCGCCGGCCTGCCGCACCGCTCGCAATGGGTCGCCGAGCTGCGCGGCGTCACTTACATCAACGACTCCAAGGGCACCAACGTCGGCGCGACGCTCGCGGCGGTCGGCGGCATGCCCGGTCCGCTGGTGGTGATCCTGGGGGGCGACGGCAAGAACCAGGACTTCGCGCCGCTCGCGGCGGCTTTTCGCGGCAAGGTGCGCCACGCGGTGCTCATCGGGCGGGACGCGCCGCTGGTCGCAGGTGCGCTCGCCGGGGTCTGCCCGCTCGAGACCCAGCGCTCGCTTCCCGAGGCGGTGCAGGCTGCGGCGCGTGCCGCACAGCCCGGCGACACGGTACTGCTGTCGCCGGCGTGCGCCAGCCTCGACATGTTCCGCGACTACAGCGAGCGCGGCGCGGTGTTCACCGCGGCGGTCGGGGAGCTCGCGGCATGAGCAGCACGGCGAGCCTCCCGCTGACGGGATTGGTGCGTTCCGGCGGTCGCTCCCGCACGGTGCACTTCGACAGCGTCACCGTGGCGCTCACGCTCGCCATCCTGCTGCTCGGACTCGTCATGGTGACCTCGGCCTCGGTGTCGATCGCCAGTCAGCAGGATCACCAGCCGTTCTATTTTCTCGAGCGCCAGCTGCTACTCAGCCTGATCGGCGCCGCCGGCGCCCTCGCAGTGTTCTCGGTGCGTACCGAGCTGCTCGAGCGCGTCTCGGGCCCGCTGCTCGCGCTCGCGCTCCTGTTGCTGGTGCTGGTACTGGTGCCGGGTCTCGGGCACGCGGTGAACGGCAGCCGCCGCTGGCTGCGGATCCTCGGGGGCAACTTCCAGGTCTCGGAGCTCGCACGTGTGCTGGTGCTCGTGTACCTGGCGAGCTACGCGGTGCGGCGCGAGACGGAGCTGCGCCAGAGCTTCCTCGGGCTGGCCAAGCCGCTCGGCCTGCTCGCCGTCGCCTGCGCGCTGCTGGTCGCGGAGCCGGATCTGGGAGCCGCCACGGTGCTGTTCACCGCCGGCTTCGGGCTGCTGTTCCTCGCCGGCGCGCGGCTGCGTCACATGCTCGCCGTCGCGGCACTCGCGGCCGGCGCCTTTGCGCTCGCCGCCGTCAGCTCCCCCTATCGGCTGCGCCGCCTCACGACCTTCCTTGATCCCTGGGCGGATCCCTTCAACAGCGGCTTCCAGCTCACCCAGTCGCTGATCGCCATCGGCCGCGGCCAGTGGTTCGGGGTGGGTCTCGGCGAGAGTGTGCAGAAGCTGTTCTATCTGCCCGAGGCGCACACCGATTTCCTGTTCGCGGTGCTGGCGGAGGAACTGGGGCTGGTGGGCGTGATCGTGACGCTGGCGCTGTTCGTGGCGCTCATCTGGCGCGCCTTCCACATCGCCCGGCTGGCGCAGGAGGCCGGACTGCGCTTCCCGGCGCTGCTCGCCGCGGGCTTCGGCCTGTGGGTGGGCATCCAGACTTTCATCAACATCGGCGTCAACATGGGAGTGCTGCCCACCAAGGGGCTGACGCTGCCGCTGATGAGCTACGGGCGGTCGAGCCTGATCGTGGCGCTGGTATGGGTGGGAGTGGTACTGCGCGTGTGCCACGAGGCGACGCGCGAGCGGCGCGGCGCGGCCACGGTGCGCGGCGGCACGTGGCGGGACGATTCGTGAGCGGCCCGATCCTCATCATGGCGGGCGGCACCGGCGGACACGTGTTTCCGGCGCTCGCGCTCGCGCGGCTGCTGCGCTCGAGGTCGCTCGAGGTGGTGTGGCTCGGAACCGCACGCGGACTCGAGTCGCGGCTCATTCCGGCCGAAGGCATTGCGCTCGAGCGGCTCTCGGTCGGCGGGCTGCGCGGCAAGGGTGTGCTCGCCTGGCTCGCCGCTCCGGTACGCCTCACTGTCGCGCTGGCACAGGCGCTCGCCGTCATGCGCCGCCACCGGCCGGTGGCGGTGGTGGGACTCGGCGGCTTCGTCACCGGGCCGGGCGGAGTCGCCGCCTGGCTCACGCGCCGGCCGCTCATCATCCATGAGCAGAACGCCATCGCCGGCTTCACCAACCGCTGCCTCGCGCATCTGGCGCGCGTGGTGCTCGAGGCCTTTCCGGGCAGCTTCGGCGCGGCGGTGCACGCGCGAGCCATCGGCAACCCGGTGCGCAGCGACATCAGCGCGCTGCCGCCGCCGCCGGCGCGCTTTGCCGGCCGTGCCGGCCCGGTGCGGATCCTGGTGCTCGGCGGCAGCCAGGGCGCGGCGCGCCTGAACACCGTGGTCCCCTTTGCGCTCGCGCGGCTCGCGGGCCGGATCGAGTTCGAGGTGCGCCACCAGACGGGCGAGCGCTGGCTCGAGGCCGGGCGCGCCAGCTACGCTCAGGCGGGCGTGCGCGCGCAGCTGCGCCCCTTCATCGAGGACATGGGCGAGTCTTACGCCTGGGCGGACCTGGTCATCTGCCGCGCCGGGGCGCTCACCATTTCCGAGCTGGCCGCGGCCGGGGTGGCGGCGGTGCTGGTGCCGTTTCCCGGCGCGGTCGACGACCATCAGGCCCGCAATGCCCAGTTCCTGGTGCGCGCCGGGGCGGCGATCGTGATCGCCGATCGTGAGCTCACTCCCGAGCGGCTCGCCGGCGAGCTCGAGCGCCTCGGCGCGGGGCGCGGCAGGCTGCTCGCCATGGCCGAGCGTGCCCGGCAGCTCGCCCGGCCGGGGGCCGCCGACGAGCTCGCCGCCTCGTGCCTGGCGCTGGCGCGGAGCGCCGCATGATCATCGAGCGGCGCATGCTGCCCGAGCGTCCCGCAACCGAGCGGCGCGTGCGCCCCGACCGGCGCGACCGCATGCGCCGCATCAACACCATTCACTTCGTCGGCATCGGCGGCAGCGGCATGAGCGGGATCGCCGAGGTGCTCCTCAACCTCGGCTACGCCGTGCAGGGCTCCGACCTGCGGGCGAGCGCGGTGACCGAGCGGCTCACCGCGCTCGGCGCGCGCATCACCATCGGCCACGCCGCCGCCAACATCCTCGGGGCCGACGTGGTGGTGGCCTCGAGCGCCGTGCCGCACGGCAACCCCGAGGTGGAGGCCGCGCTGGCGGCGCGCATTCCCGTGGTGGCGCGTGCCGAGATGCTCGGCGAGCTGATGCGCTTCCGCTACTCGATCGCGGTCGCCGGCACCCACGGCAAGACCACCACCACCAGCCTCATCGCCAGCGTTCTCTCCGAGGGGGGCGAAGATCCGACCTTCGTGATCGGCGGACGCCTGAAGAGCGCGGCGACCAGCGCACGCCTCGGCGCGGGACGCTACCTGGTGGCGGAGGCGGATGAGAGCGATGCCTCGTTCACGCACCTGCAGCCCCTGATCGCGATCGTCACCAACATCGACAACGATCACCTCGCGACCCACGGCGGGGACTTCGGACTCCTCAAGCAGAGCTTCGTCGACTTCCTGCACAATCTGCCGTTCTACGGGCTCGCGGTGCTGTGTCTCGACGACGCGCAAGTGCGCAGCATCGTGGCCGAGGTGGGCCGCCCGATCCTCACCTACGGGCTCGAGAGCGGCGCCGAGGTGCGCGCCGGCAATATCCGCCCGGCGGGGCTGGCGACGCACTTCGAGGTGGCGCGGCCCGGCCTTGCGGCGCTCGCCGTGCGGCTCAATCTCCCCGGGGCGCACAACGTGCGCAACGCCCTCGCCGCGATCGCCGTGGCCACCGAGCTCGGCATCGAGGATGCCGCCGTGCTGCGCGCGCTCGCGAACTTCCAGGGCATCGAGCGGCGACTGCAGCACCTCGCCGACGCCGACACCGCCGTCGGGCGCGTCAGCATCGTCGACGACTACGGACATCACCCGACCGAGGTGGTGGCGACGCTGGAAGCGCTGCGCCAGGGCTACCCCGGCCGGCGTGTGGTGCTCGCCTTCCAGCCACATCGCTACACGCGCACCCGCGATCTGATCGATGACTTCGGCCGGGTGCTCAGCCTCGCCGACGTGCTGCTCGTCACCGAGGTGTATGCGGCGGGCGAGGCGCCCATCGCGGGCGCCGACGGCCGCGCCATCTGCCGCGCGGTGCGCAGCCGCGGCACGCTCGAGCCGCTGTTCGTGGAGAAGGTCGAGGAGCTGGCCGCGGCGCTCAAGGGGCTGATCAGGGGGGGCGACGTGATCGTCGCCATGGGAGCGGGCAGCATCAGCGCGGTGGCGCATCGCCTGAGCGGCGCGCTCGCCGCGCTGCTGCCGCCGGAGCGCGCGCCATGACGGTTGCGGTCGCCGCCTCCTTCACCGGCCGCGTGCGGCACGCGGAGCCCCTGAGCCGCCACACGTCCTGGCACGTGGGCGGACCGGCCGAAGTCTTCTTCACCCCGCGCGACCGCGCCGATCTCATCGCCTTCCTGCGCTCCCTCCCGGCGCACGTCCCGATCCACTGGATCGGGCTCGGCAGCAACCTGCTGGTGCGCGACGGCGGGGTGCCGGGGGTGGTGATCAGCACCCAGGGTACGCTCGATGCGCTCGAACGGCTCGACGACACCGCGGTGCACGCCGAAGCCGGCGTGCCGTGCGCGCGCATCGCCCGCGACTGCGTCAAGTGGGGCCTCGGGCCCGCGGAGTTCTTCGCTGGCATTCCGGGCACCCTCGGCGGCGCGCTGGCGATGAACGCCGGTGCCTTCGGCGGCGAGACCTGGAGGCACGTCGCGGAGGTCGAGACCATCGACCGGCACGGCGAGGTGCGCCGGCGGCGCGCGGCCGAGTAC
>DASSQU010000306.1:0-5840 GCA_035702325.1 Steroidobacteraceae bacterium | reverse complement strand
CGCCGCCGAGCGGTTCCTTTCGTTCCGACCGATACCAACGAGGCAAGCGGGGGTGGACGACCTTGATCAAGAGTTCGCGCCTTAGGGCCCTGCGGGAAACCAACCACCGTTCACTGTCGCGTCGGGACCTGCTGTCGAGAGGCGCCCAGACCCTGGCGGTGCTCGCATTGCCCGAGGTGCTGATACGCAAAGCCTGGGGCCAGACCGCAGCGACCTTCGATTATTACATTTCGGCGAGCGGATCGGACTCCAACCCGGGCACGCTCGCAGCCCCCTGGGCGATCACCTCGCTGCAGGACACGAACGCCAACAATCCGCGCATTGCAGGCAAGCGGGTGGGGCTGTTGCCCGGCAAGTACAACCTCAACGGGATGGCGAGTGGATCGAACCCCGGAACCGGCGGCGCCAATCATTACGAGTTTCCGATCCTGCACCTCCCGGCGGGGACGGTGCTGAGCCCGACCTATCTGGGGTCCAGCGATTCCGCCGGCAATTATTCGCCACGAACCGCGACGCTCTACATCGATGCCAGCAACACGACGACGAACTTCGTCATCGGCCAGAACCACATCGGCGCCGGTTACTTCACCATCGACGGGATCGTGATCGATGCGGGCAGCGGCGGGACCACGACGACGGTCGGGTTCAGCTCCAACCTGATTTCGGTACTGCCGGCTGTGGTCAATGGCGGCGTGACGATCAAGAACTGCGAGTTCAAGAACATCTACACCAACACGCCTTTCGGGAACAATTATGCCGCGGTGCTCCTGAGTCAGGGCGAAGGCGGGCCGCCCATCGGAGCGGTGATCACCAACAACTACTTTCACAACCTATACCGCAGCAATCAGACGATGCACACGCATGCGATCCTCTCGCTCGGGGCGGTGGCACCGACAATCACCTACAACACGTTCGTCAACTGCAACGAGCACATCGACTTCAAGTATTCGACCGCGAACGGGGTCGTCGCCTGGAACTACTTCGGCCCCACCTACGAGGCGCTCGCGCTGCGGGGCTTCGACGGCAACGCGCTCACGCAGCCAAACGTCGCCAACGCGATCCATCACAACGTGTTCGACGGCTGCGGCAGCACGATCGCGGTGGACACGCAGACGTACTTCGGGCAGAACCATCTTTTCTATAACAACACCGTCAATGACGTGCGCACCGGCAGTGTTTCGGTGTTCGTGGAACGCATGACCGCTGGAAACATCGCCACCGTTTACAACAACATCTTTGTCTCGCAGGCCTCCAGCGGCGGGTACACCGGCAACTGTGGCGCGACGACGGGCCAGACGCTGTTCGATTACAACTGCTATGGCCTCGTCTCGCTCACCCAGGGATGGGGCGAGTTCAACGGCAGCAGCAGCTATACGCTCTACGGCAGTCTGGCTTCCTGGCGGAGCGGCAGCGGTTATGATGCGCACTCCATCCAGGGTAATGCGAGTTACCCGCAGTTCGCCTCCGCGATCACCGTCGGCAGCGGCCCTGGGCAGTATCAGCTTGCTTCGGGCTCACCGTGCAGGGGCGCGGGGCGGACGAACGGAACCCTGACAGGAGCTGCCTGTGATATGGGGGCGTGGGGCAATGGCACCACCTCGATCGGGTGCAACTTTTCGGGCGGCGCGGTACCCGATGCTCCGAGCCTGACGGTGTCGTGACCAGGCGGCGATAGACTGCCCCCGCAGCTCGTTGTCAGGCGAAGCGCGTCGGCGCACCTGCTCACTCCCCGGTGGCGGCACGGGTAGTGCGGGTCGCGAGGCCTCTATCCACGAAGGCGCCGGCCGAGCGGTCCCAGGAGAACTGGCCTGCCCTGGCAAAGATACGGTCGCTGCCGAAGCGGCGCGTGCGCGCCTTACGCAGGGCCGCGGTCAGGGCCCCATCCCGGCCAGGGTCATACAGCACTCCGCAGTCCTCGGTAACGAGCTCCTCGAGCGTGCCCATTCGCGGTGCCACCACCGGTCGCCCGAAACTGAGTGCCAGCATCGCCGCACCCGACGTCAGGATCTCCCGGTAAGGAAGCACTACCGCATCGCAGGCGTTCAGGTAGAGCTGCAGGTCGTCGGACTTGACGAACTCGTCCCGGATGGTCGTGCGGCCGGGGGCCGCGAGGGAAGCCGCGTGCCTGACTGCGGCACGATAAGCAGGGGATTGGAACCGCCCGACGATCCACAACAAGGAGTCGTCACTCAGTGCCGCGTGACCGCGCAGGAGCTGCTCGAGATTCTTGTATGGCTTGCACAAGCCGATGAACAGGAAGACGAAGGCGGCCGCCGGAATGTCCAGTCGCCGACGTGCGGCGTCGCGCGTGAGGGTATTGGCGTAAAACCCCAGCCAGTTGCCGTGCTCGATCAGCAGCAACCTGGACGACGAGACTGCGAACTCGCGCCCCACTCGCGTTGCCGAGCTCGAACCATGTACCGCGACGAGCGATGCGAGCCTGGCGACGACCTGTCGGGCGATCCGGTGCGCCAGTACTGCCTTTCCGCCGTCATGGGGGTAGAGGTTGTGGGCCGTCCACACGATGCGCGCTCCGCGCGCCCGCAGCGCCAGCATGAACACGCAGAAGCGCAGCAGATTCCAGTACGTTCTCGGCCGCGATTCCGGCACGTAGTAGAGGAATGAGGGCCAGTGGACGCTGATCACGTCCCCGCGCCGCACGTTTGCATGCAGCCACCGCCCCGACCAGTCACCCTCCTTTACCGCCACGCCGCGTCGCTTCAGCGCCGCCTGAAAGCATGTGACGTAAGCGTCGGCGCACACTCCAAGCAGCCAGACGCGTGCCGGGACGCGGTGTGGTGTCCCACTCATGCCGTGCAACCGGCTGACGTGCGGGCCGCGGCCCGGCTGAGGACGAGGTGGGTGGCCGTTCGCGTCACTCTTGGCTTTCCACCAGGCGCGCCGAGGCGGCGATGATCCACACGTAGGCGACGCCGGCGGTCCAGTAGCTCGAGCGCTTCACCAGCGGGCTCGACTCGAAGCTCGCGCCGGTGAGCGAGTCGTGGCGCAGGTAGGCGCCGATCCAGTGGCCGGGAAAGCGCCGCGTGACGGACACGAGCGCTTCGCTTCCGGCGTAGCCGCCGCGGGCCACGAAGGCGGGGCGGCCCGGCGCCGCGTAGGCGGGCGCGACGCTGTAGTAATAGTCGTCGTAGCGGCGTGTGGCGTAGAGCGGACCTGCCAGGAGCCCGAGCTTCCAGCCGCGCGGACCGGGCTGCGCCGCGATGTCGAGGTTGAGGTGCGGCGCGCAGGACCAGCCGATCGCCCGCGGGGAGGCCTCGACGGTGAAGGCCGCACGGGCGGGCAGGCGCAGATCGAGCTGGAGGCGCTCGTCCGCCGAGCGCCACAGGCGCGCGTTCAGCGACGGGCCGATCTCGACCGTGGACCGCAGGTCCGGCATGCCGGCGCGCGCGGAGTCGTTGCGCACCGGGGTGGTGGCAGCGGCGCTCACGTTGAGCTCGATGCGGTCCTGCTCGAAGAGCCGGCCACGCAGCCCGTTGTGATCGGACTGGAGAAAGCTGCCGCGGTAGACGAAGTAGGGCACCGGCAGCGGGTAGACGTGGCTGGTGTCGGCGCCGCGGTAGTCGTTGAAGGCGAGCGCCCCGACGCCGAGGCCGAATTCCCAGAGCGGCAGCGGCTCGGCGGCCGCCGGCCGCGGCGTGCCGCCGAAGAGTATCGCGATGAACCCGGCGAGGAGCATGCCGCCGGCGGGCCCGGTGTGCTCCCGCTGACGGAGTCCGGCCCGGCGGCGGGCGTCGCTCACGCGGCGGACTGGAGCGCGCACATCCCGGTCGCCTCGATCTCGACCAGCAGATCCTCGCGGCAGATGTCCGCCTGCAGGTAGACCACGCGGGCGGCGGGATCGAGCCGCGCTGCGAGCTCGGCGCGCACCGCGTCCACGTCCGCCGGCCGCCGCACGTACACCTTGCAGGCGAGCGAGCCGAAGGAGAAGCGCGCGCCGCGCTGCATGCGGTTGGCCTCGCCGAGCAGCGCCTCGATGTTGGCGAGCGTCTCGCGGGTCTGGGCGGCGGCGTCGCCGACGTGAATCGAGCGATGACCGACGATGCTCGCGGTTCCGGAGATGAACAGCGTGAGGCGCCGATCCTGGCGCAGCAGCGCCGCGCGCGAGAACACCGGGCTCTGCGGACCGTACTCGCGCGGGTAGTGATAGGCGCTCAGCTGGCGGGGATTCTCGAGGAAGGCCGGGGCGGTGCGCGTGGCGAGGAAGTAAACGACCAGCGGGCTGCCGCTGCGTGCCCCGAGCGCCGAGGCGGCGGCGACCGGGCCGGCGAGCGGGCGGCCGCCGGCACGCAGCCCGTCCTGGCGCGCGGTGTTGAACTCGTGGTAGCGCTCCGTGCCGTCGCTGTCGCGGTTGATGTCGGGCAGGTAGTTCCACACCCGCAGCAGATGCGGGTAGCCGGCGGCATCGAGCGTCGCGCAGATCTCGCGATAGGCCTGCGCGGTAGCGGCGCGGAGCGGCGAGGGGGCGGCCTCAGCGCCGGGCGTGGCGCCTCCGAAGTCATCTTCCGCGACGGCGATGCAGCCGAAGAGAAGCTGCCCGCTGTGACGAAAGCGCACGCGGTCGCGATGGCCCGAGGCGGCCGGCTCGCCGGAGCGCCACACCTCGCACAGGCCCGGCGTGCCGGCGAGCACCGGCAACTCGATCTGCGCCACCGGGATGCTGGCGGTCGCAGCGGCGCCGGTCGCGGCGGCGCCCGCGGCCGGCGGGCGGTTGAAGGTCGCAACGCCGAGCACGTCCGCCCACCCGGCCGCCTGGTACTCGGCCGGTGACAGGTAGTCGAGGTGCAGGCCGCCCGGCGCGCGCATCAACCGTGGGGTGCGAAGCGTCAGTTCTTCGGCGCCGGCTCGTCGGTCTTCTTTTCTACGGCTTCCCTGGTCTTCTCGGCATCCCGGTGAACGGTGCTGCCGACCTTCCTCGCGCCGTGCGCGATCGCATGCCCGGCTTTCTTCGAGTCGTCGCGGATCGCGTGCCCGGCCTTCACCGATTCTTCCTTGATCTTCTCGCGCGCCGGCCGGGTCTTCTCCGCGACCTCGTGCCCGACTTTCCTGGAAGCGTCCGCGACCGCGTGGCCGACCTTGGTGGCGTCCTCCTTGACAGTGGCCTTGACGCCGGAGCTCTCGCTCTCCTGCGCGAAAGCCGCGGCGGCGAATGCGACGGCGGCGAGTCCCAGGGCAAGTGCCACAGCGGCACGCGCCGCGAGGCGAGTCGGGGAAACGTTGGGGGTTTTCATGGCCGCGTATCGTACGACTTGCCGTGCCAATCGTCACCTCGTTCGGGCAAACTCCGAGGGCGATGCGCGTCGTCGACCGACTGCCGATCTCGGTGCTGCGCACCCGCTACGTACCGGGCGGGTGGGACGTGCTCGCATTCCTGCTGGTCACGGCGTTTTTCGTGTACGCGGCGCAGGCGGCCCACGGACTCGCCGGGTCGCTGGCGCGCCTGCAGGCGACGCCGATCTCGCTCGCGCCGACGGCGCTCGCCGGCTACGCGGCGCGCACCGCGCTGCGCATGGTGATCGCGATGCTCGCCTCGCTCCTCTTCACCTTCACGTACGCGACGCTCGCCGCCAAGAGCCGGCGCGCCGAGGTGCTGCTGGTGCCGCTGCTCGATTTCCTGCAGTCGGTGCCGATCCTCGGCTTCTCGATCACCATCGTGTTCTTCCTGCAGCTCACCCCGGGGCGCGTGGCGGGCGCGGAAATGGCGGCGATCTTCCTCATCTTCACCAGCCAGGCCTGGAACATGGCGTTCAGCTTCTACCAATCGCTGCGCACCATTCCGCACGACCTGGAGGAGGTGAGCCAGCAGTTCGAATTCTCCCCTT
>DASSQU010000305.1:0-3613 GCA_035702325.1 Steroidobacteraceae bacterium | reverse complement strand
CAGCTGGTGGACGTCACCGGCACCAGCATCGGCAAGGGCTTCGCCGGCACCATCAAGCGGCACCACTTCACCATGGGCGACGCCACCCACGGTAACTCGCTGTCGCATCGCGCGCCGGGCTCCATCGGCCAGCGCCAGACCCCGGGCCGCGTGTTCAAGGGGCGGCGCATGTCCGGGCACATGGGCGTCATGCGGCGCACCACCGAGAACCTGCGCGTGGTGCAGGTGGATCTTGAGCGCAACCTGCTCCTCATCCGCGGCGCCGTGCCGGGAGTAGAAGGCGGCCAGGTGATCGTACGCCCCTCTCTCAAGGCCGCGCGCCGCGCCGCCCGCAAGACGCTCAAGCCGACCAAGGTCGGGGCCGCGCCGAAGGAAGCCGCCGCCGAGAAGGCCCCGAAGAAGTAAGCCATGAAGCTCAAGTCCGTCAGCGGCGGCAGCACGCTCCAGGTGTCCGAAGCAGCCTTCGGTCACAAATTCAACGAGGCGCTCGTCCACCAGGTGATCAACGCGTACCGCTCCGCGGCGCGCTCCGGCACCAAGGCACAGAAGACCCGTGCCGAGGTGCGCGGCGGCGGCCGCAAGCCCTACGCCCAGAAGGGCACCGGGCAGGCACGCGCGGGTTCCAGCCGCTCGCCGCTGTGGATCGGCGGTGGCCGCACCTTCGCCGCCAAGCCGCGCGATTTCACCCAGAAGGTGAATCGCAAGATGTACCGCGGTGCGTTGCGCTCGATGCTCTCGGAGCTCGCGCGCACCGAGCGGCTGCTGGTGACCGAGGGCCTGACGCTCGCCGAGCCGAAGACCCGGCTGCTGGCGAACCAGCTGAAGGAGTGGTCGCTCAACTCGGTGCTGATCGTGGTCGAGGCGAGCGACGCGAAGCTCGATCTCGCGGCGCGCAACCTGCCGCACGTCGAGGTGATCGAGGTCACGGCGCTCAATCCCCTGGCGCTGGCCGCCTACGACAAGGTGCTGATGACCGTCGGCGCCGTGAAGCTGATCGAGGAACGGCTGCAATGATTCCGCATCTCAACCGCGAGCAGCTGATGGACGTGCTGATCGCCCCGCACGTGACCGAGAAGACCTCGCTCGCCATGCAGAACCACAACCAGTACACGTTTCGCGTGCGCCGCGATGCCACCAAGAGCGACATCCGCAGGGCGGTGGAGCTCATGTTCGAGGTCAAGGTGGCCGCCGTGCAGGTGGTCAACGAGCCGGGCAAGACGCGTCGCTTCGGCCGGATAGCCGGACGCACCCAGGACTGGAAGAAGGCCTACGTGAGTCTGGTGCCCGGCCAGACCATCGACTACGAAGCGCGCGCCAAGGCCTGAGGATCCATTCGATGGCTCTCATCAAGTACAAACCCCGCACCCCCGGCACTCGCGCCGTGGTGAAGGTCGACCGCTCGCACCTGTACAAGGGCGGCCCGCACGAGGCGCTCACCGCCCATCAGGCCAAGACCGGCGGGCGCAACCACTTCGGCCGCATCACCACCCGCCACCACGGCGGCGGCTCGCGCCAGAAGTACCGCGCGATCGATTTCAAGCGCGACAAGGACGGCATCACCGGCATCGTCGAGCGGCTCGAGTACGACCCGAACCGCACCAGCCACATCGCGCTCGTCAAGTACCCGGACGGCGAGTGGCGCTACATCATCGCGCCCAAGGGCGTGCAGGCCGGCGACGAGGTGCGCTCGGGAGCCGACTCGCCCATCAAGCCGGGCAATGCCATGGCGCTGCGCCACATCCCGGTGGGCTCGACCGTGCACAACATCGAGATGCAGCCCGGGCGCGGCGGCCAGCTGGCGAGGAGTGCCGGCAGCTCCGCGTCTTTCACCGCGCGCGAGGGCATCTACGCCTACCTGCGGCTGAAATCGGGCGAGACGCGCAAGGTGCACATCGACTGCCGCGCCACCATCGGCGAGGTGGGGACCGATGAGCACAACCTGCGCAGCTACGGCAAGGCGGGCGCCAAGCGCTGGCGCGGCGTGCGCCCGACGGTGCGCGGACTCGCCATGAACCCGGTCGATCATCCGCACGGCGGCGGCGAAGGCAAGTCCGGCCAGGGCAACCCGCACCCGGTGTCGCCGTGGGGCTGGAACACCAAGGGACTGAAGACCCGTCACAACAAGCGCACGGACAACATGATCGTCCAGCGGCGCAATAACCGCATTCGCTGATCGGAGCGCCACCGACATGCCTCGCTCACTGAAGAAGGGACCGTTCGTCGACCTGCACCTCGCCAGGAAGGTGCAGGTTGCCGCCGCCAGGAACGACCGCAAGCCGATCAAGACCTGGTCGCGTCGCTCGGTGATCATCCCCGAGATGGTCGGGCTCACGATCGCCGTGCACAACGGCCGCCAGCACGTGCCGGTGCTGATCACCGAGAACATGGTGGGCCACAAGCTCGGCGAATTCGCGCCGACCCGCACCTTCAAGGCGCACTCCGGCGACCGCAAGGTGGAAGCCGCGCCCGCCGAGGCGACCTGAGAGCGAGCCAAGC
Source organism: Steroidobacteraceae bacterium (assembly GCA_035702325.1). Taxonomy (GTDB): domain Bacteria; phylum Pseudomonadota; class Gammaproteobacteria; order Steroidobacterales; family Steroidobacteraceae; genus 13-2-20CM-66-19. The sequence continues at coordinate 1,117 of DASSQU010000305.1, read as the reverse complement.
AGCCATGCAAGTCACCTCCAGGCTCCGTTTCGCGCGCATCTCGCCGCAGAAGTGCCGGTTGGTCGCCGACGTGGTGCGCGGCAAGCCGGTCGGGAACGCCATCTCCACGCTGCGCTTCATGCCCAAGAAGGGCGCACGGATCGTGCGCAAGGTGCTCGAGTCCGCGGTCGCCAACGCCGAGCACAATCACGGCGCCGATATCGACGAGCTGAAAGTGTCGCTCATCCACGTGGACGCCGCGCCGCAGCTCAAGCGGTTCGCGGCCCGCGCCAAGGGGCGCGGCACCCGCATCATCAAGCGCAACAGCCACATCACCGTCGGCGTGAGCGACGGCCGGAAGGACTAACAGATGGGTCAGAAGGTCAATCCGCTCGGGATGCGTCTCGGGATCACGCGCGACTGGACCTCGCGCTGGTACGCGGGGAAGAAGCAGTTCCCCGTGCACGTGCACACCGACTTCAGGGTGCGCGAGTTCCTGCACCAGAAGCTCGCCGAGGCCTCGGTGAGCCGCATCCAGATCGAGCGCGCCGCCAAGAAGGTCAACATCACCATCCAGACCGCCCGGCCCGGCATCGTGATCGGCAAGAAGGGCGAGGACATCGAGAAGCTGCGCCAGGAGACCGCCCAGCTCCTCGGCATGTCGGTGAACGACGTACGTCTCAACATCGCCGAGATCAGAAAGCCCGAGCTCGACTCGCAGCTGGTTGCCGACAGCATCGCCCAGCAGATCGAGAAGCGCGTCATGTTTCGCCGCGCGATGAAGCGCGCGGTGATGAGCACCATGAGAAGCGGCGCACTCGGGGTGAAGGTGCGCGTCTCCGGGCGTCTCAACGGCTCGGAAATCGCCCGCACCGAGTGGTACCGCGAGGGGCGCATCCCGCTGCACACCTTCCGCGCCGACATCGACTACGGCCTCTCCGAAGCGAACACCACCTACGGGGTGATCGGCGTCAAGGTGTGGATCTTCAAGGGCGAGGTGTTCGACAAGTCCGAGCTCGCGCAGGCGGAAGCCGCCGAGGCCGAGGCTGCCCCGAGCGCCGCCGCGCCCGCTGCCGCCGCGCCCGCCGCCGCCGCGCCCGCTGCCGCCGCGCCGGCCGGTGCCGCGCCGCCCGCCGCG
>DASSQU010000304.1:0-7878 GCA_035702325.1 Steroidobacteraceae bacterium | reverse complement strand
GTCAGGCCTGCCGTGCGTGCAGCACCCACAGGCTCGCGATCTTCTCGAGTACCGGGTCACCCTTGACGGCGTGAAAGGCCTTGACCGCATCGTCCTTGTGGCCGGCCTTGAGCTGCGCGATGCCGAGCAGCAACTCCGCTTCCGGCGGGTTGCGCAGTCCGCCCTTGGAGATTCCCTTGGAGAGCTCGTCGGCGGCCTTCTGGTACTGCTGGTAGCCGAGGTAGGCGAGGCCCATGCCGACGTTCTTGCCACCGGTCGGCGAGGCGTCGGCCTCCTTGGCGTTCTTGGCGAGCGAGGCCTGGTCGGTGGCGGCGAGCTGCTTGGCCTTGGCGAGCAGGCGCTGATTCTTGTCCTTACTGCGCTGGTCGTTGAACACGTTCTTCTGGAATCCCTTCTCGAGGATCTGCTGGGCCTCCCCGGGCGAGCCGGCCTCGAGGGCGAGCTGCGCCATCTCGGTGTAGTCATCCGGGCTCTTCAGCACGTCGACCTCGGACATCAGGCGGAAGGTCTGCAGCGTGTTGGCGTCGCTGTTGGCCGTCTGCTTGGTGAGCCCGTAGAGCAGCTGATACCAGTAGTCGGGCTTCGGGTAGTAGGTCACCAGCTTCTCGAGCGCGCGGGTCTCGCAGCCGCGGTCCTCGAGCTTGACGCACGCACTCAGGATGAGCTGCAGCGACTCGCTGCCCGGTGTGCCGCCGCCCTTGACCACGCCGTCGACGATGCCCTCCTCGAAGCGCAGCGTCCCCTTCCAGTCGCCCTTGAGGTAATAGGCCTGGCCGACCAGCTTACGCAGCTCCTCGTCGCCGAAGCCGCCCTTGATGGCGCGGTTGCCGAACTCGATCGCCTTGTCGTAGTTCTTCAGCTGGTAGTGAATCTCGGCCAGCCCCCGCACCTTCTGTGCCATATCGGCCTGCGGCACGAAGCCGCTGTCGATCTCGGCCTCGAGCGTCCGCGCGGCGTCCGCATAGTCCTGGGTGCGGATGTAGGAGAAGGTGAGCATGTCGTTGATGAGGTACTGGTCGTAGGGCGTCTTGCCGGCGGTGCCGTCCGCTTCCTTCAGCTTGGCGATCGCCTCGGCGAACTTCTTCGCCTTGAGGGCGTCCTGGGCTTCCTTCAGCGGTTTGGCGAGCTTGGCGCTGTTGGTCTGCTTGGCCTGCGCGAAGGCGGGAGTGCCCGGCAGCAGGGCCACGGCGGCCGCGAGTGCGGCGGCGAGGCCGAGGGAGCGCAGCAGTGTTCGGATGTCCTTCATGGTGATGCGTACGTGCCTGTGGTCAGTCGTTGAATTCAGCGGTGTTGACGAAGCCGATCTTCTTCATGCGGTTGCGCTGCGCGGCGGCCAGCACCCGGGCGACGATGCCGTACTTGGCGCGCCGATCGGGCCGCAGGTGGATCTCGGGCTGCGGCTGCTTGTCGGCTTCGGTATGGAAGTAGGACTCGAGCTGATCGAGGCTCGCGATCGGAGTGCCGTTCCACACCACCGTGCCGTCGAAGTCGATCTCGAGGTCGATGACCTCGGGACGCTGGTCCGGCGGCGGCGGGTTGTTGAGCTGCGGCATGTCGAGCTTCACCGCGTGCGTCATGATCGGCAGAGTCACGATCAGGGTCACGAGCAGCACCAGCATGACGTCGATGAGCGGCGTCGTGTTGATGTCGACCATCTCCTCACCCACAGAACCGACGGACATCGACATGGCTTTGAGCTCCGGGAAGGCTCAGCGGGAGCCGCGCACGCCGTGGTCGGGTTCGGTGAGGAATCCGACCTTGACGATGCCGCCACGCTGGATCGCGTACATGACGCGGCCGATCGCTTCGTAGCGCGCGTCCTTGTCGCCGCGGATGTGGATCTCGGGCTGCGGCTTGCGTACCGCCGCCTCCTTGATATAGGCGAGCAGCGCCTCGCGGTTCGGCAGGCGCTTGTCGTTCCAGTAGATGTTGCCGTCCCGGTCGACCGCGATGGTGATGTTCTCCGGCTTGGTCTGCGTCGGGATGTTGACCGCCTTGGGCAGGTCGACCGGCACGGTCTTGGTGATTACCGGGATGGTGATGAGGAAGATGATGAGCAGCACCAGCATCACGTCGACGAGCGGCGTGGTGTTGATGGTCGCCATCATGCCGCCCGGCTCACTATCGCCGACGTTCATGGACATGAGCAGCTACTCCTTAAGCGCGCCGCTTTGCGACTGAAGCTCACCTGCCGAGGGGCGCGGCCTTGGCCGCCGCCGGACGGGCACCGCCCGCGCCCTCGACGCGCACTCCCCCTACCAGGTAGGCATGCAGATCGCTGGCGAAGTTCCGCAGCGCGTCCTGCAGGATCTTGTTGCGGCCGAGCAGCCAGTTGTAGCCCCACACCGCGGGCACCGCCACGAACAGGCCGATCGCCGTCATGATGAGCGCCTCGCCCACCGGTCCGGCCACCTTGTCGATGCTCGCCTGGCCGGCGATGCCGATGCCGACGAGCGCGTTGAGGATGCCCCACACCGTGCCGAACAGTCCGACGAACGGTGCCGTCGAGCCGACCGTCGCCAGCAGCCCCAGGCCGTTGTGCAGCCGGCTGTTCACCTGATCGACGGCGCGCTGCAGCGTCATGGTGATCCACTCGTTCAGGTCGATACGGTCGGTGAGGCGCCCCTCGTGGTGGGAGGCGGCGCGCAGCCCGTCCTCGGCGATGCCGCGGAACTCGTCACCCTTCTTCAGCCGTTCGACGCCGTCCTTGATCGAGGGGGCGTTCCAGAACTGCTTGTCGACGGCGCGTGCGGCCTGCTTGAGCTTGCGCTGATCCCACAGCTTGGTGAGGATCACGTACCACGAGGCGAGCGACATGATCAGCAGCAGGATCAGCACCGACTTCGCGATCAGGTCGCCCGACACCCACAGTGCCTGCAGGCCGTAAGGGTTCGAGACGGTGGCGACAGCTTGATTTTCCATAGTTTCCTCGGAGCAAAAAAAGAAGCCGCACCGGAGTGCGGCCTGTAATTCATCTGAGTTGGAATTTTACGTTGTACTCGACGCAGCCGGCGACGGACTTGCCGTCCTCGGTCGCGGGAATGAACTGGTGCTGCGCCGCTCCCGCCTTGGCCTGCCGCACGGCACCCTGATCAAGCCGCGCGCTGCCGGAGGTTCTCACCACGCTCGGTTCCCCGCTCAGCCTGCCCTCGGCGTCGGTGCACACCTTCATCGTGACGGTCCCCTGCTCCTCGAGGCGTCGCGAGGCATCGGGATAGAACTCGTCGCTCTGAGGAAAACGCTTGCCGAGTTGCATCGCCGTGCGCCGCACCGGGGCCGGCGGCGGCGGCGCGTGCACTACCGGCGTGTTGACCACCCGGATTGCGGTCGAGGTCTCTTCCACCGGCACGTTGATCTGCACGTCGGGCGGCGGCACTTCGACCGGCGGCCGCTCGAACTGCGGCGGCGGCGGCGGCGGGGGCGCCACGTCCTTCTTGACCTCCTGGACGATCTGCGTCTGGATCGGCGGTGCGACCAGTTCTATGGCGCGCTGCGCGAGCCCGGTGGCGAGCGCCCAGCCGATGAAGACGTGCAGCGCGACGATCGCGACCAGAACGGCTCCGCGTCGCGTCATGAACTGGGAATCGTGTACGTAGACTGCCATGACTTATAGGACGATTACTGGTCGAACCACTGCAAACGTCGAACCCCGCTCCGGCAGGCACCCCTGCCGGCTCCCTTAATATACTGGCGAATCCGCTTCGTCAGGCACCCGGCCCGACGGGCGCGTGACGTCTGAAAATCCCCGCGGGGTGCTCGCAGTGTGCCCTGCGACGAATGCTGCGCGAACTGTAACCGCTGCCCCCCGGGCTGACAACTGCGGGGCAGCTCAGGAATCGGCCCGACGTGCCTGTATCGCCTCGGTGACCGCCCCCCGGGAGGCGCTGCCGACGAGGCGCGCATATTTCGCGAGCACCCCGGAACGCGCGTAAGGCCGGGCGGGCCGCCAGGCCGTGCGGCGCCGGCGCAGCTCCGCCGCCGGCAGTTCCACGCGCAGCTCGCGCTTAGCCGCATCGATGGTGATGCGGTCGCCGTTGCGCAGCAGGGCGATCGCGCCGCCCACGGCCGCCTCGGGCGATATATGGCCGACCACGAAGCCGTGGCTGCCGCCCGAGAAGCGCCCGTCGGTGATCAGCGCCACCTCGCCGCCGAGGCCGCGGCCGGTGATTGCGCCGGTGGGACTTAACATCTCGCGCATGCCCGGGCCGCCCTTCGGGCCCTCGTTGCGGATCACGACCACGTCGCCGGGGCGCACCGTGCCGGCGAGGATCGCCCGGGTGGCGCGCTCCTCGCCGTCAAAGACGCGCGCGCGGCCGCTGAAGCGCTCGCCTTCCTTTCCGGTGATCTTCGCCACCGCTCCCTCGGGGGCGAGATTGCCGTAGAGGACGACCAGGTGACTGTCGGGCTTCAGCGGACGCGAGAGAGGCCGGACAATTTCTTGTCCTGCCACATACATAGGCGTGGTTGCTAGATTTTCTCTCAAGGTCTTTCCGGTGACCGTCAAACACTCCCCGTGCAGCAGGCCCCCGTCGAGCAGCATTCTCATCAGCGGCTGAAGACCCCCGATCGCAACCAGTTCCGACATGAGGAACCGGCCGCTCGGGCGCAGGTCGGCGAGCACCGGGGAACGCCGCCCGAGACGCGTGAAGTCGTCGAGGGTGAGCCGGACCCCGGCCTCGTGCGCGATTGCGAGCAGATGCAGCACGGCGTTCGTCGAGCCGCCGAGCGCAATCACCACCGTGATGGCATTCTCGAATGCCTTGCGCGTGAGGATGTCGCGCGGCTTCAAGCCCGTCCGCACGAGCCGCACGACCGCCTCCCCGGCGCGGCGGCTGTCCGAGCGCTTGTCGCCACCCACCGCCTCCTGTGCGGAGCTTCCGGGCAAGGACAAGCCCAAGGCCTCGATGGCGGAGGCCATGGTGTTCGCGGTGTACATGCCGCCGCAGCTGCCGGGTCCTGGAATGGCGGTGCGCTCGATCTCGAGCAAGCCTGCGTCCGAGAGCTTGCCCGCGGCATGGGCCCCGACCGCCTCGAACACCGTAACGATGTCACGCCGCTCGAGCCCCGGACGGATCGTGCCGCCGTAGACGAACACCGCCGGCCGGTTGAGCCGGGCCATGGCCATGGCGGACCCGGGCATGTTCTTGTCGCAACCGCCGAGGGCGACGAAGCCGTCGAAACCCTCGGCCGCCACTACGGCCTCGATCGAATCGGCGATGAGCTCGCGCGACACGAGCGAGTAGCGCATGCCGGGCGTACCCATCGAGATGCCGTCCGACACCGTGATGGTGTTGAACAGCAAGCTCTTGCCGCCGGCGGCATCGACCCCCGCGCCCGCCTCGCGCGCGAGCTCGCCGATGTGCATGTTGCAGGGGGTGAGATTCGCCCAGGTGGAGGCAATGCCGATCTGCGGCCGGGCGAAGTCCTCGTCCGCGAAGCCCACCGCACGCAGCATGGCGCGCGCCGGCGCCTGCTTCGCGCCCTCCACCACCACGCGGGAAAACCCCCGCGGATCGATGCTGCTCTTTTTCATGGCCGTCCCGCGCTCCTCCCCTGCCCCCAAGCCTAGCACCGCCCGGCCGCGGCCCGCGGCGCGGCCCGTGCGGCGAGCCGACTCGAGGCAGTGTTCTTAACTCGTTGACAAATCCGCGGTTGCTGTGCTCCCATCGGCTCATCAGGCTATGGTTCGCACCATGACATCCGAGGCAACTGCGACCCGCGCGAGCGCTGCGGCATCCGCCGCGCACCGGGCGCTGCTGCGGGTGCTGCCTGCGCTGCTGCTCCTTACGGGAGCGAGGCGGTGCGGGGCGTGCGCGGGCGCCTGACGATACAAGGCCCCAGCGAAGCGAGAAAACCGAAGACCCCGCACCGGCGCTGCCGCTGCGGGGTTTTTTGTGCGTGCACGAAAGGTGAGCCGGATGGCCGGGAGTTGAGGCGATGAAGCTGTATTCGCACAAAGACGTCGACCGCAAGGCCCTGCGGGGCGCGCGCATCGCAATCCTCGGCTACGGCAGCCAGGGACGCGCTCATGCGCTCAATCTCAAGGACAGCGGCTTCGACGTCGTGGTCGGCGTGCGCAAGGGCGGCAAGAGCTGGCGGCAGGCACGCCGCGACGGCCTCGAGGTGGCCGAGCCCGCGGCGGCGGCGGCCGGCGCCGATGTGGTTGCGATGCTGGTGCCCGATCTTGCGCAGAAGGAGCTCTACCAGGGGATCCGCAGGAGCCTCAAGTCCGGTGCGGCGCTGCTGTTCGCCCACGGCTTCAACATCCATTTCCGCCAGATCCGGCCGCGCCGGGACCTCGACGTGGTGCTGATCGCGCCCAAAGGCCCCGGCGACCTGGTGCGCCGCCAGTACAGCCAGGGACGCGGCGTTCCCTGCCTGCTCGCGGTGGCCCAGGACGCCACCGGCAAGGCGCACGCCCGGGCGCTCGCCTACGCTCACGGCATCGGCGGTACGCGCGGCGGGGTTCTCGAGACCACCTTTGCCGAGGAGACCGAGACGGACCTGTTCGGCGAGCAGGCGGTGCTGTGCGGCGGCGCCACGGAACTCGTCGTCAAGGGCTTCGAGACGCTGGTCGAGGCCGGCTACCAGCCCGAGGTCGCCTACTACGAATGCCTGCACGAGCTGAAGCTCATCGTCGACCTGCTGCACGAAGGCGGGCTCGCCAAGATGCACCAGTTCATCAGCGAGACCGCCAAGTACGGCGATCTCACCCGCGGGCCGCGCATCGTGGACGAGCGCGTCAAGCAGCAGATGCGCCGGGTGCTGAAAGAGGTGCAGAGCGGCAAGTTCGCGCGCCAGTGGATCCGCGAGAACCGCGCCGGAAGGGAAATCTACCGCCGGCTGCTCGCCGAGGATCTCGACCGCCAGATCGAGCGGGTCGGCGCGAGCCTGCGCGCGCGCATGCCCTGGCTCAAGGAGCAACGCGCATGAGCATGAACCCGGAACGAGTCCTGATCTTCGACACCACGCTGCGCGACGGCGAGCAGGCCCCGGGCTGCAGCATGACGCAGCCGGAGAAGCTGCGCGTGGCGCGGGCGCTGGCCGAGCTCGGCGTCGACGTGATCGAGGCGGGCTTCCCCGCCGCCTCGCGCGGGGACTTCGAGAGCGTGCAGGCGGTGGGGCGCGAGGTGCAGGGCCCGGTGATCTGCGCGCTGGCGCGCTGCAACGCCGACGACATCGAGCTCGCCGCGCGGGCGCTGCGCCCGGCGCCGCGGCACCGCATTCACGTATTCCTCGCGACCAGCGCCATCCATCGCCAGTACAAGCTCAACATGGCGCAGGACGAGATCCTGCGCACCGCGGCCGCCGGCGTGGCGCGCGCCCGCGAGCTCGCCGAGGACGTCGAGTTCTCGCCCGAGGACGCCTCGCGCACCGAGCTGGAATTTCTCGCGCAGGTGGTCGAGGCGGCGATCGCCGCCGGCGCTACCACGGTTAACATCCCCGACACCGTCGGTTACACCGTACCGGACGAGTTCGCCGAGCTGTTCCGCTACCTGCGCAAGAACGTGCGCGGCATCGACGGCGTGCGGCTCTCGGTGCACTGCCACGACGATCTCGGCATGGCGGTCGCGAACAGCCTGACGGCGGTGGTGGCCGGCGCGCGCCAGATCGAATGCACCATCAATGGCATCGGCGAGCGCGCCGGCAACTGCTCGCTCGAGGAGGTGGTGATGGCGCTCAAGACGCGCGCGGCGTTCTTCAACGTCGCGACCGGCGTGCATACCAACCGCCTGTACCCGCTCGCGCAGCGCGTGCCGGCCGCTGTGCTTGCCGAGCACCAGCTGGCGGCGCGAAAGTCCCACGTCCTCGGGACGCAGGATCTCGTAGGTCGAGTAGTGCTTGAGCATGCCGTGCTGGTGGATCCCGGCCTCGTGG
>DASSQU010000303.1:0-2950 GCA_035702325.1 Steroidobacteraceae bacterium | reverse complement strand
GCGGGCGGTGCGATGGAACTCGACGCACGCCGGCTCGAACGCGAGGCCGCAGAACTCGAGTATGCGCCGCACGTGGCCCTCCAGATCCGCCACCAGCTCCTCGTGCTGCACCCGCAGGATGCTCCCGGCGGGGAGCACCTGCTGCCAGTGCGCCATCAGCTCGACGTAGGAGCGGTAGTAGCGGCCGATGTCCTCCAGGCTGTAGGTGAACTGCTGGCCGGAGGCGAACAGCTGCTTGAAGTTGCTGAAGCAGCAGGCCATGGGCTCGCGCCGGGCGTCGATGATCCGGGCATTCGGCAGGATCAGATGGATGAGCCCGAGGTGGCGGAAGTTGTTCGGCATCTTGTCGATGAAGCGCTCCTTGCCGGAGCGGTAGGCGCGCGTATCGGCGAGGTACTTCTCGCCGAGCCGCCGGCAGTCGTCGGCACCGAGCTGGGCGAGGATCGCCGGGTAGCGCGGCTCGCCGCCCTCGGTGTCGCGGCCCTCGAGCTCCTGCACCAGGCGCGGTATGTCGGCGAGCTCCATGGTGCCCTCGACCTGCGAGTGCGAGGCGAGGATCTGCTCGATGAGGGTCGAGCCTGAGCGCGGCAGGCCGACGATGAAGATCGGCGCATCGCTCCGGCAGCCGAAGTCGCCCCGCGCGGCGAAGAACTCCGCCGTGCCCACCGCCTTCTGCAGGCGGGTGTTGCGCTCGGTGATGCCGGGACGATAGCGGCATTCGGTCTTCTTGAGCGCGTTGCCGCGCTCGTACCAGGCGAAGGACTCGGCGTATTCGCCCCGGTCCTCGAGCGCCTTGCCGAGCGCGAAGCACAGGTGATAGCGGTCGGCGGGAGCGACCCGCGGGGCGCCCTCCTCGGCGCGCATGCGCGCGAGCTCCTCGTCGGTGAAGCGATAGGTCTTGAGGTTCGCCAGGCTCCACCAGGCATCGCCGCAGCCCGGCCTGGCCGCGGCCGCCGCGCGATAGGCGTCGATCGCCTCGCGGGTGCTGCCCTGGGTCTTCAGCGCATGGCCGATCGAGAGCTGCAGCTCCGCATCCTGCGGCGTCTCGCGCGCCAGCTCCCGATAGAGCGGCAGCGCCTGCGCGTAGTCGCCGAAGCCGGTGCACACCGTGGCGTAGGTCGTGCGGTACATGCGATTGCCGGGATCGATCGCGAGGAGCCGCTCCATCTGCTCGCGCGCCTGCACGTGCTTGTGGCGCTTCAACAGCACCGTGGCGTAGTCGTAGCGGGCCGCGTGGTAGTCGGGCTGCATGCGCAGCACGTTCTCGAGCAGCAGCTCGGCATCGTCCAGCACGTCGTGCTTGACGCCGATCTGGGCGAGGAGGCGCATACCTTCGACGTGATCGCCGTGCGCGAGCAGGTACTGGCGCACCCGGCTCTCGGCGGCCGCGACCTCCCCGTCGCAGAACATGTCGATGGCGGTGACGATCTCGGGCGGCACGGCCGCGAGCCGCGCGACGTTCGCGGCCGCATCCGCGGCGTGCTGCTTGCGGCCCGCCATGCCGTACAGCACCCGCAGCGCCTCCCAGCTCGCGCGCAGCACGGGGTTCAGCGTCACCGCGCGCTCGAAGGCGGCGATCGCCGGCGCCGCTGCGCGGCGCGCCACGTGGCAGTGGCCGCGCTCCTGGTAGAGCCGCGGATATCCGGGATGGAGCGCCTCGAGCCGCTCGAGCGTCGCCAGCGCGGCCGGAATGCGCTGCTGATAGCGCTGGCTCACCGCGAGCATGTACAGCAGGTCACGATTCTCGGGCACCTCGGCGAGCAGCGCCTGCGCCGCGCCTTCGGCGGCCGCGAACTGCGAGCGCTCGAGCAGCTGGCGGATTCGGTGGACCTCGGTCTCGATCCGGGACGGCGGTGGAGCAACGGTCGCGGCGTTCATCGGGCCTGCAAGACAGGGGGCGGGCATCGCTGCCCGCCCCCGATTCTAGCGCAGCGGGCCGGCGCGACGGGCCGCCGGCCGCGCGGCCTCATTTCGCCCCGCCCTCGAACTTGTAGCTGAACTGCAGTCCGAGCACCCGCGGACGCATCGGCGTCTCGGTGATGATGAACTGGCGGCTCGAGGTAAAGAGGCTCTCGTTCACGTCGGTGATGTTCTGGCCGACGAGCTCGACTTCCCAGGCGTCCTTGCCGATACCGAGCGAGCCGTCGTAGGTGGTCCAGCCCGGCTGATCGTAGGCCTCGACGTTGCCGGTAGCCGAGAGCGAATGCCCCTGGTGTACCCCGCCGAGCTGCGCGAACGCCTGATAGTCGCCGATCGCCCACTCATAGCGCGCCCGCAGGTTCGCCTGGAAGGGCGGCGAGTTCGCCAGCACGCTGCCCTGGGGACCATAGACCGCTACCAGCGGTGAGCAGTTGGTGGAAGGAAACGGCTTGGCGCACTGCTGGGAGATCGGCTGCCCGAAGGTCGGGCTCGCGGGATTGTTGTTGATGAGCGAGGGCGAGTTGGTCTGCTCGGTGCTGTTCCACGATGCGGACCCCTGGATCGTGAGTCCGGTGGCGACCCGCGCGACCAGCTGCAGCTCGATGCCGCGCACCCGGTAGTCGGGGCCGTTGGTGTTGAAGGTGAGATTGCCGAGTCCGCACTGCGGGCAGAAGAAATTCACCTGCGCGTTCTTCCAGTTCTCCTCGTAAATGGCGCCGTTGAACTGGACGCGGCGGTCGAACCACAGCGTCTTCCAGCCGAATTCGCTGTTGGTCAGGCTGTCGGACACGTAGAACTTCGGCGTGGAGTACTGGAAGACGCCGTTCGCATCCGGCAGGTGATTCGAGGAGCCGCGGTTGAACCCGCCCGGCCGGTAGCCCTGCGACCAGGTGTAGTACACCAGGTGCTCGGGGGTGATGTGCCAGCTGATGTTGGCGCGGCTCCTGAAGCCGGTCGCCGTCAGGCTGTTCGGGTTCTGCAGATTGAGATTGGTGCCGTACGGCGGCGCGCTGCCGAAGGCTCCCGCCAC
>DASSQU010000302.1:0-6815 GCA_035702325.1 Steroidobacteraceae bacterium | reverse complement strand
CGCGCAGCACGCGCTCGAGCGGCTCGAGCTCCTCCGCGCGTTTGAAGTCGCGGGCATCCTCGTGCAGCATTTCGGTCAGCCCGATGATCGCATTGAGCGGCGTGCGCAGCTCGTGCGACATGTTGGCGAGGAACTGCGACTTGAGCTTGCTCGCCTCGGCGAGCTGGTCGCTCTTCGCCTGGCTCTCCTTGAAGAGCCGGGCATTCTCGATGGCGAGTACCGACTGCGAAGCGAGCGTCTGCAGCAGCCTCACCACCGACGGCTCGAATTCCCCGGCGATCTTGCGGCGGATCACCAGCGCGCCCGTGACGTGCTCCTCGCGCAGCAGCGGTACGGCAATCATGGCCCGGATGCCTTCGTGTGCCCAGAACGCACGCGTTCGCTGGGAGAACTCGGCGTCCAGCACCTGAACCGGCGCGCGCTGCACCGCGCAGGTGCCCACCGGGCCATCGCCGAGGCCGATCCGCGAGCCGCGCAGCGCCTCGATCATCTGCTCGCTGACGCCGAAGTTGGCGCGCGGATCGAACACCCCGTCGGCGTCGTCGAACTGGTAGAGGGTGCCGGAATCGGCCTCGGCGAGCCGCACGGCGCGCGCGATCACGGTCGCCAGCACCGTCTCGAGATCGAGCGAGGAGCTCACCGCCTGGCCGACCTCGTTCAGCACCTGCAGCTCGGAGACCGAACGCATGAGCTCGCGGGTGCGCGCCTCGACCTCGGAGGTGCGTTCGGCGACCCGCTGTTCGAGCCGGCGCTGATCCTCTTCGATCTCGAGCTGCGAGAGGCGCAGCTTCTCGCTCATCATCCGCAGCGAGGCGAGCAGGTTGCCGAGGTCGCGCTTGGGCAGCTGATCCGCGGCGGTGGCGAATTCCCCGGCGGTGATGCGATCGGCAAGGTCGACGGCGGCATTCAGCGGTTCGGTGACACCGGTGATCATGCTGTAGATGAACCAGGCGGCGATGAGCAGCGTGAACAGTGTGGCAATCGCCACCGCGCGACTCTGGCGGCGTGCGGAGTCGATCGATCGTGCGATGGTGTCGGTGCTCGCCTTCTCGTAGCTCTCATCGAGGGTGCGGATCGCGGCGCGGGTCTGCTGGATCCGCGGCTGCAGCGCGAGCAGCTGCTCGAGCGGCATGGAGACCGATATCCGCCCGGCCAGGGCCTCGAGGCTGGCCGCGACGGCGGCGGCCCCCGGGTCCCTGTGCTGCAGCGCAGCGGCGGAGTCTGCGGAGCGTCGCAGCGCCTCGTGGGCGCTCTGGCCGAGACTGCCGGTATCGACGGCGTCGGCGGCGTGGGTCATGAAGGTCTCGAAGGCGTCCCGGGTGGCCCGCGACAGGCCGTGGCGCACGACGATGCTCTCCACCGCAGCCGTGCGGCGCAGGTCGGCGAGGGCCTGATAGACCAGCACCAGGGTGATCGGTGCGATGATGATCACGATCTGCGCGAAAATGCGCAGCTTGAGTTGTTTTACCTTGATCATCGGGACGGTTCCCCCCGGGGTGCCGGATGTGCCTGCGGCGTCCCGACCGAACCTGGAATTTCTACGCGGTACGCAGCGGGCCGTCAATTGCGCGCCGGAGCGAGCCCGGCATGGGGTGCGGTTCTGGGTCGAGTGCCCGGATCCGCGTTGAATTGCGCGGATTGCAGGCGATGACGACGACCACCATTCGAGTCAGGGTCAAGCCGGGCGCACGTCGCTCCGGACTGGTGCAGCAGGCCGATGGGGAATGGCTGGCGCAGGTGCGGGCACCCCCGGTCGAGGGCCGGGCAAACCGCGAGCTCATCGAGCTGGTAGCGGAGCACTTTCACTGCCCGCGGTCTGCGGTGTCCATCAAGAGCGGAGCCGCGGGCCGCATCAAACTGGTCACGATCGAAATCCGCTGACAGCCCCCTGTCGCCCGAGTGCACAGTGCTACCCTTGCATCCCGCGAGGGCCGATCCGTGTCCGAAGAGCGCAGCAGCAACACTCCGTCCCCGGCGCCCCGGATTCGTTCCGGGTTGCCGGCGGGCCATTGGTGGGTCAACCACGAGGCGCGGGCGTTGCGCCACGAGCTCGAGGGCAGCTACCTGTGGTGTCCCAAGCGAAACCCCAACGGCACGCGCAACGCGTCCTTCGACAACATGAGCCGGGCGCTCCCCGCCGACCTGGTGTTCTCGCACGCCGAGGGCCGGATCGGCGCGCTCGGCATGGTGCTCGACCGGGTACGCACCGCACCCGCCCCGGCGCACCGGCCGCAACTCCCGGAGCATGCGCCGCACGCGGAGGGCTGGTTCCTGCCGGTGCGATTCGAGGCTCTGGCGCAACCGCTGACACCCAGGACATATATGAAGCGTCTCGCGCCGGTGCTGCCGCCGCGCTACGCCCCGCTCCGGGTGAACGGGGAGGGCCGCCAGAGCGTCTACCTCGCCGAAGTGCCGCCCGCCATGGCGGAGGTGCTGTGCGAGCTTCTCGCCGGCCAGGTGCAGAAGATCGAAGAGCAGATCGCCATCGAGACCGACGACCAGCTGACGGACTCCGCAATCGAGGAAAGGATCTGGCGGCGCAGCGATCTCGGGCCGCTGGAGAAACGGCAACTCGTCAACGCCCGCATCGGCCAGGGCGTATTCCGGCAGAACGTCGAGCGCTTCGAGACTTTCTGCCGGGTCACCGGGGTCGCTGACCGGCGGCATCTACGCGCGCGACACATCAAGCCGTGGCGACTCGCCGATGACCGCGAGAAGCTCGACGGCTGCAACGGTCTGCTGCTGTCGCCGCACATCGATCATCTCCTCGATCGCGGCCACGTCTCTTTTGCCGACGACGGCCGGCTGCTCATCTCACGCCACCTCAACCCGTCCGTCGCCCGGGCGTGGGGTTTCGACCGCGCACGCCCGCCCTACGCGTTTCGTCCCGAGCAGTGCCGCTATCTCGATTTCCACCGCCGCAACGTCTTCGAGACGGTCCACGCCGGCCGCCGCACTTAGCGGCGCATCGATTACGAGCGCGCACTCGCGGCGGAGAACTCCCGCCCACGGGTTTCGGGACCGAGCCACAGGCACACGACGGCCGCGAGACCCGCGGCGAGCATCGCGCGCCTGATGGCCGTTGCAATCGGAACGCCGTGATCCTGCATGGCGCCGAGCAGCCAGGGCATCAGCGCGCCGACCACCGCCCCGGTGTGGTAGCAGAAGCCGGGGCCGACCCCCCGGACCGGCGTCGGAAATCGCTCCGCGGTGTACGCGGGCGCCACTCCCCAGATCCCCGCCCCGCACATCCCCAGCAGCAGAGCGCCGACGAACAGCAGCACGGCATCGTGCGTCTGCAGATACAACGGCAGAGCCGCAATCGCCAGCACGATGCCGGTCGAGGCGGCGCCGCGCCGTCCGAGCCGGGTCTCGGACAGCCGGCCGCACAGCGCGGTGCCCGCGATGGCGCCGAAATTGAAGGCGGCGAGGTACGGCAGTGCCGGCCGGCCGGCGTCACGCAGCAGAGTGGGGTACCAGAAGTTGACCGAATAATAGAAGCACATGAATGCACTGATCACCGCGGCGGTCTGAACCGTCGTGCCGAGGAGCTCGCGGTCGAAGAGACGCCAGAGCGAGAGCCGCGGCTCCCCGCCGCCGCCGCCGGCCGCAGCCGTCCGCGCCTGGCGGTGCTCGAGCCACACCGGGCTCTCCCTGACATGCCGCCGGATCCATACGGCGAGCATCGCCGGGAAGATCGCCGCCCACAGCATGGCGCGCCAGCCGAGGTCGGGCGTGCCGGCGAACAGCGGATAGACGCACTGAAAGACGATCGCCGCGAGCAGGTAGCCCCAGTACCAGCCGCCCTGGAGCAGTCCCGAGGCGATTCCCCGGTAACGGGCCGGCCAGTGCTCGAGCACGAGCGGCATGCCGGCCGCCCACTCGCCGCCCATGCCGAGGCCGAACAGCGCCCGCAGCGCAAACAGCACCATGTAGGAGGTGGAGAAGCCGCTCAGCGCCGCGAACAGTGACAGCCACAGCACCGAGAGCATCAACGGCAATTTGCGCCCCCAGCGGTCGGCGAGCACCCCGGCTACGCCGCTGCCCACCAGGCGCATCGCGAGCGTGACCGTGCCGAGGGCGCCGGCGAGCGCACGATCGACACCGAAGCTCCGCTGGATGTCGAGGAGCACGAAGGCGAGCATGTTGAAGTCGAACGCGTCGACCAGCCAGCCGAGGAATACGGCCCAGAAGGCACGCCACTGATCGCGGTCGATCTGCGCCAGCGGCCAGGGCCGCCCTGTGACGAGCCGCGTCATGGGCAGCGCCGAGCCTGAAGAGCGCCATGGCGGATGTCAAATACGGTGCACCGCCGCACCTGCCGCTCCCGCCCGGGAGATGCCGACCGGTTTCACTTAATCGATACCGCGGCTTCCGGCCGGCGCACCCTGCCGCAGCTCCGGTTGCCAGCCCATGTACTTCTACTGGGGGGAATGCTGTACTAATCGCTGGGTGAGAAAAGAAGAACAGCCCAGGGGCCCGGCCGGGCCGGCAGTGGGGATGGAACCCGATCCAGCCGCCCCTTCCGCCGGTGCCGTGTGCCTGCCATGAAGATGAGTCCGAACTCGGGAATCAAGCCTATGCGCATCTCTCTGCTGCGTCTTGCAGTGTTGGCATTGTGTTCGCCGCTGGCGCGGGGCGATCCATTGCAGCACGAGTTTCTGCTGATGCCGAGCGCGCAGGCCGTCGGCACCTTCGACCGCCAGGCTCCGGTCACCGAGGTGGTCGACCAGGTGGTGCAGGCCGACATGCTGTTCTCGCTGCAGAAGGGACCGTTGCGGCTGTTCGGCGAATACCTGCTGTCAGATCACGAGGGCGATCTCGAGCGCTTCCAGCTCGGCTGGCAGATGTCGCAGGACACGGTGATCTGGTTCGGCCGCTACCACCAGCCGACCAGCGTCTGGAACCACGAGCATCATCACGGCCAGTACCTCTCGACCAGCATCACCCGCCCGGCGATGGACGAGTGGGAGGACCTGGGCGGCATCCTCCCGCAGCACTTCACCGGCACGCTGATCGAATCGAGCAACCCCGCCCTTGGCGACTGGCGGCTGCGCTGGGCGCTCGGGGCCGGCATCGCCCCGCGCATCACCCCGGACGGTCTCGAGCCCTTCGACCTGGTGCACCCGGACTCCCGGCGCCGCCAGATCGGATACCAGGCCCGCGCGTCGCTGCACCCCGGTGAGTTCACCGAGACCGGGTTCGGCGTGTTCGCCGCCTCCGACGAGTTGCCGACGATCGGCCTGGCAACGGCGCCCATTCCGAACCTCGACCACGTCGACCTGAAGCTGCTCGGGGGGTTCGGTGCCTATGCCTCGAACGACTGGAAGGTGCTCGCCACCGTCTACCACGCCTCCACGCGGCTCATCGCGCCGCTCACCACCAGAAGTGACAGCTTCGCGGTGGGATACGTGGAGATCGAGCGCCGCTTCGCGGGGGATTTCACCGCGTTTGCGCGCTGGGAGGACTCGGCCAACGGCAGCGACGCGGCGTATCTGCAGCTGTTTCCCGCGTTCTTCAGGACCAAGCACCTCGGGGGAGTGCGCTGGGACTTCCTGCAGCGCCAGGCGCTCACGCTGCAGCTGACGGATTCGCACACGCTGAAGGGCCGCTTCACGGACGTCCGCGTCCAGTGGAGTGCCGCTTTCTTCTAGCCGTGCGCCGCCACCTCCTCATCGCCGTCGTGTTGCTGCTGGGCCTGCTGGCTACGGCGCGTCCCGCGTCGCAGACCGTGGTGCTGGTGGTGCGCTGGGACAGCGCCGTCACGACGCTCGACTCGGTCAGCGTGCGCAAGCTGTTCCTCGGGGTGCCGGTGCTGGTGAACGGCACCCCGCTGCACCCGGTGCGCAACCGCAGCGACACCTTGCTCGACGAGGTGTTCCTGCAGCAGATCGTGGCGATGTCGCAGTCCGCCTACGACCGGCAGATCCTCATCGGCGTCAATCGTCAGGGCTGGCTGCGGCCGACCGAGCTGGCGAGCACCCCGCGCGTGCTCGATGCGCTGTACGGCGATCCGAACGCCATCAGCTTCATGTGGTTGCGCGACGTCGCGCACGAGCCGAGGATTCGCGTGGTGCGTGTGCTATGGAGCGATTGAGCAACAGCCTGCGGGTGCGGCTGACGAGCGTGGTGCTCGTCATCCTCGCCGCCCTCGTGCCGCCGCTCTACCTCGGCGTCTCGGCCATCGTCGAGAAGGGCTACGCGGAGCGCTTCGTGAACTCGCTGCGCGCCTACAGCCGCCTGGTAGCCGACGAGCTCGAGGGGCTCGACCGGGAGGATTTCGACCGCCGCGCCACGGCGCTGCTCGACAGCGTAGTGCTCAGCGGCCAGGTGGTTTTTGCGGAAATCACCGACGGGTCGACGACGCTCCACAGCTCGATCGCCGCGAACCCACGCTCGGTGCCGCGCAGCGACGATTACTACTTCGGCGAGCACGGCGACGAGGTCTACTACATCAGCCACACGGTCAATCGCGGCGACCATCCGATCCTGCTGCGGCTCGGGTTCGACGAGAGTCCGACCGCCGAGCAGATCGCGGCGGCCAAACGTCACGTGCTCGGGGCGATGGCCGCCTTCATGGCCGTGTCGATCGCCGTGGCCATCTGGCTGTCGGCGGTGATCGCGCGGCCGATGGTGCTGCTGCAGGAGGCGGCCGAGCGCGTCGCCGGCGGCGACGTGCACGCGCAGCTGCGCTTGAGCAGCTCGATTCGCGAGGTGCAGGAACTCAAGCACCACCTGGAGCACATGCGCCAGGCACTGGTCGGCGCCAACGAGCAGCTGATGAACGAGATACGCGAGCGCGAAGTCTCCGAGCG
>DASSQU010000301.1:0-2851 GCA_035702325.1 Steroidobacteraceae bacterium | reverse complement strand
CTGGCGCGCGGAGCCTCAGTCGCGGCGCGGCTGCAGCAATTCGGCGAGCACGTCGGAGCGCCCCTCGATGCGCGCCAGGTGAGGGAAACGCGCACCGTCGAAGTACTCGACGTGCAGCGTGCGGTAGAAGTCCGCATTCTCGACCAGTAGCCCGATCGGGCGGTGATCCTGGTGCGCCGCGGCAATCGCCGCATCGAGCGCCTCGGCAGAAAACCTGCGGCCGTCGACCGCAATCACCTTCATGCCGGGCCCGGCACCGGCACGCGCGGCCGGGCCGCCCTCGAGGGTGTCGAGGATCTCGCCCTGATCGGAGAGGCGCAGCCCGATCGACCACTGCCGCTCGAGGCTCTTGTGCAGCTTCTCCAGGTATTCGACGTAGCTGTTCTTCTCCGGCGAGTAGGCGAGCTTCCAGCCCGAGCTCTCGAGTCCGGCGAGCGCGGCGCCGGGCCCGAGGCTGTCGAGATGCCTGCCGACGAGCGTGCGCCAGTCTCCGGGTGCGACCGCGCCCAGCGTGGCGTAGACGTCGGACTCGGTGTAGGGCTTGAGCGCCGGCGCCCCGCCCGCCCCGGCGTAGAAGCGATGCACGAAGTCGTCGAGCGAGGCGTGGCCGGAGCTGCGTGCGCGCAGCGCCGCATCGACGTTCAGCCACAGCAGCTCCGAGGCCTGGTAGAAGTCGGTGTGGCGGCGGCTCGAGCGCCACGCCTCCGGAGCCCCGTACAGGATCTGCGCCGCCACCGCAGTGTCGGCCAGCGGACGCCAGCGGTCCCCCGGCTCGATGTCGAAGCTCCCGGCGATCTCGGCCAGCATCTCGCGGTAGCTCGCTGCTTTCACCAGCCCGGCGCGCACCGGCAGCACCGCGCCCCAGAACTGCGTCAGGCCTTCGTAGACCCACAGCAGCGAGCCGTCCATCGGCCGCTGGTAGTCCGGGCTCAGCAGTCCCGCCGGGCGGCGGTACTTGCCGTTCCAGCTGTGCACGTACTCGTGCGCCAGCAGTTCCGCGAGGCCCTCGCGCCGCGCCTCGTCCGACAGGGTGTTCTCGAAGGTGCGGTCGTCGCTCGACTCGTGATGCTCGAGACCGAAGTGCTCGACGTGGTCGGAGAGCGTCAGCAGCCAGGTGTAGTGACGGTACATGCGCGTGCCGAACAGCGCACCCGCCTGGGCGATGAGCCGGCTGTAGCCGGCGGCGAAGTCGGCCGGCGTCGCGAGCGCCGCGGCGCTGTCGGCCGCGATGGAGATGGTGTGCTCGAGCTGCGGATAGGGATCCGACCCGGTGAGCTCGACGCGTTTCAGGTACGCGCCCATCTGCACCGGGGAGTCGATCAGCCGCTCGAGGGTGGCGGGCTCGAGCGCCAGGCTGCCGTCGCCCTGCGGCTGCAGCGCGAGCGCACAGCTGACCTGCCAGCCCGCCGGCGCCGCGAGCTGCGCGCTCACGGTGAGCTGCGCGGCATCACGTCCCTGCGGCAGCAGCACGAACTCGTTCCAGGCCAGGATCGCGAGCTCATCCGAGCTGGTCGGACCGGTGCTGAAGTGTCCCCCCTCGGTCGCGAGTCCCGAGTCGAGCGAGATCTCGAGCTCGCTCACCCCCGCCGGCACCGTCACCGCGATCGCATACATGTCGAGCGGGTCGCGCCGCCACTCGAGCGGCTGGCCGTTGGCGCGGACCACGAGCCCGATGACCGAATCGAGCGGCCCGGTCGGCCCGTGCTCGCCCGGCAGCCACTTGGGAAACACCAGCGTCAGCGGCCCGGCGTGCACCGCCAGAGTAAGCTCGGTGTGAATGTGCCGGCGCTGCACCTCGCGGGCGTCGACCCGCACCGTGAGATCCGCCGCCTGCACCTCGCCCAGGGCGAAGACCGCGACCGCCGCTGCCAGTGCCGGCACCAGTGCTCTGCCCATCGCGTCCTCGCTCCAGGGGGTCGGTGGGCCGCGATGTTACCGTATCCGCGCGAGCAGTCCGAGGCTCACGGCCGCGAGCAGCGCCGTCGGCAGCCACGCGAGCACCACCGGATTGAGCGAAAACACCACCGTGCCGGTCTCGATCAGGCGTTGCAGCAGGAAGAAGCCGATGCCGAGAACCAGGCCGATCACCATGCGGGTGCCGGTGCCGGCCGAGCGCAGCGAGCCGAGCGCGAACGGAATCGCCAGCAGCGCGCAGAACACGATCGCTGCGGTGCGCGCGATGCGCGACCAGAACGCGAACAGGTACTCGCGCGCATCGAGGGCGTTGCTGCGGAAGTAGTGGATCAGGCGCCACAGCGCGCCGACGGTGAGCTGGTCCGGGTCCTGCACGGCGAGGCCGAGAAAGCCGGCGGTGACGTTCGACTGCAGGATGCGCTCGCTCGGACCCTCGGTGGTGACCGTATCGTCGGCGAAGCGCGACTCGCGGTAGTCGGTGAGCAGCCACTTGCGGGCCGAGCCCGCGGTGGCGCGCCGCGCGTGGCCCACCGCGAGCAGCCGGTGCTGCGGCGATAGCTCGAAGATCAGTATGCTGCCGAACTGGCGCTCGCTCGACTGCCCGGCGACGTTCAGCATCAGGTCGCCGTCGCGCACCCAGGCGCCGCTGCCGGTGCCGAAGCTGACGTTGTGCAGCTTGCTGAAGGCCTTGTACTCGCGGGCCGCCTGCTGCAGCGGGGGCCCGAGGAACTCACCGAGCGCGATCTCCCCCGCGATGAGCGCCAGCGCCGCGATCAGCGTGGTTCCGGCGATGCGTGCGATCGACACGCCGCTGGCGCGCACCACGGTGAGCTCGCTGCCGCGCGCCAGGGCGCCGAGGCCGAGCAGCGTGCCGAGCAGCACCGTGATCGGCAGCAGCTCGTAGGCCTGCTGCGGCAGGTTGAGCAGCGTGTACCAC
>DASSQU010000300.1:0-7478 GCA_035702325.1 Steroidobacteraceae bacterium | reverse complement strand
CCACGAGGCCGGGATCCACCAGCACGGCATGCTCAAGCACTACTCGACCTACGAGATCCTGCGTCCCGAGGACGTGGGACTTTCGCGCCGCCAGCTGGTGCTCGGCAAGCACAGCGGCCGGCACGCGCTGCGCGAGCGGGTGCAGGCGCTCGGCTTCGAGCTCGGCGAGGAGGAGTTCAACCGCCTGTTCGAGGAGTTCAAGGCGCTCGCCGACCTGAAGAAGGAGCTGTTCGACGGCGACATCGAGGCGCTCGTTCTGCGCGCCGAGGGCACGGCGAGCGGGCCGTGGAGCCTCGCCGAGCTCGCCATCGAGGCGCACAGCAGCGCGCCGGCGCGGGCGCTGGTGCGCCTCACGCACGCCGACGGACGCAACGTCGAGCGCAGCGCGCACGGCGACGGTCCGGTGGACGCCGCCTTCAAGGCGATCGAGTCGGCCACCGGCGTCAAGGTCAGCCTGCGCAAGTTCGAGGTGCAGGCCGTCTCCGGGGGCGAAGACGCGCAGGGCGAGGCGCGGGTGTACGTGGAGTACAATCACAAGACGTACCGGGGTGCCAGCGTGAGCACCAACATCGTGGAATCGGGCTCGCGCGCGTTCCTCGAGGTGATCAACCGTATCGAGCTGGCGCAGGCCGGAGCGCGTGCCCGCGCCGGCGCGCTGCCAGCGGCGGTGTGAGGCGCCGCCGCTGCCGCAAGGAGTCTCCATGCCCATTCCGGCCACGCAGTTCATCTGGTTCAACGGCAAGCTGGTGCCGTGGGAGAAGGCCACGGTGCACGTGCTCAGCCACGCGCTGCACTACGGCTCGTCGGTGTTCGAGGGGATACGCGCCTACGAGACCCCGAAGGGCGTGGCGATCTTCCGCCTGCGCGATCACGTCCGGCGGCTGTTCGATTCGGCGCGCATCTACCGCATCAACATCCCCTACTCCGCCGAGCAGATGAACGACGCCTGCCGCCAGGTGATCGCGGCCAACGCCCTCAGGCGCGGCGCCTACATCCGCCCGGTGGTATTCCGCGGCTATGGCGAGATCGGCGTGACGCCGAAGAACGAGCCGCCGACGGAAGTGGCGGTCGCCGCGTTCGAGTGGGGCCAGTACCTCGGGCATGCCGCGGAGAACGGCGTCGATGCCTGCGTGTCCTCGTGGCAGCGCGTTGCGCCCAACACGCTGCCGGCGCTCGCCAAGGCGGCCGGCAACTATCTGTCCAGCGTCCTGATCGGCAGCGAGGCGCGGCGCCTGGGCTTCGACGAAGGCATCGGGCTCTCGTCCGACGGGACCCTGAGCGAAGGCTCGGGGGAGAACCTGTTCCTGGTGAAGGACGGCGTGCTGATGACCCCCGCCCTCGCCCATTCGGTGCTCGGGGGCCTCACGCGCGACAGCGTGATACGGCTGGCGCACGAGCGCGGTATAGAAGTACGCGAGTGCGCCATCCCGCGCGAGCTCCTTTACATTGCCGACGAGGCGTTCTTCACCGGCACCGCGGTCGAGATCACCGCCATCCGCTCGGTGGACCGCATCGCGGTCGGGACGGGCAAGCGCGGACCCCTCACCGAGACGCTGCAGAACGCCTTCTTCGGACTGTTCGCCGGCAAGACCCCGGACAAGTGGGGCTGGCTCGAGTACGTCGACATGGCGGCGACGCCGCGGGCTGCGGCCGCCGGCTGAGATGGCGGCTGCGCCACGCACCCTGTTCGAAAAGGTGTGGCAGCGCCACGAAGTCGCGCCCGAGAGCGCGGCGACGCCGGCGGTGCTGTACGTCGACCTGCATCTGGTGCACGAGGTCACCTCGCCGCAGGCCTTTGCACTGCTGCGCGAGCGCGGCCTGCCGGTGCGGCGCCCCGAGCTCACGCTCGCCACCATGGATCATTCCACCCCGACTCAGACGGCGCAGCTCTTCGGCGGTGCGCCGATCGCGCTCGAGTCGGCGGCGCGGCAGATCCGCACGCTGGAAGCCAACTGCGCCCGGTTCGGCGTCGAGCTTCTCGGCCTCAGCAGCGAGCAGCGCGGTATCGTGCACGTCATCGGTCCGGAGCTCGGTCTCACCCAGCCGGGCAAGACCATCGTGTGCGGCGACAGCCACACCAGCACCCACGGGGCGCTCGGCGCGCTCGCCTTCGGCATCGGCACCACCGAGGTCGGGCACGTGCTCGCGACGCAGTGCCTGCTGCAGCGCAAGCCGCGCACGCTCGCAGTCGAGGTGTGCGGGCGGCTGCGCGCCGCGGTCACCGCCAAGGACCTGATCCTCGCCCTCATCGGCCGGCTCGGCGTCGCCGGCGGCACGGGGCACGTGCTCGAGTACCGCGGTGAGGCGATCCGCGCCCTCGACATGGACGAGCGCATGACGGTCTGCAACATGTCGATCGAGGCCGGCGCCCGCGCCGGCATGATCGCGCCCGACGAGACGACCTTTGCCTATCTCGCCGGCCGCCCGCGCGCCCCGCAGGGCGCGGACTTCGAGCGCGCGGTGCACGCGTGGCGCGAGCTCGCAACCGACCCCGGCGCACGCTTCGACCGCGAGCTCGCGCTCGATGCGGCGGAAGTCGAGCCGATGATCACCTGGGGAACCAACCCCGGCATGGCCGTACCGGTGACGGGAGCGATTCCCGCGAGCGGTACGGATCCGAGCTTTGCGCGGGCGCTCGAGTACATGGGCTTCGAGCCGGGCACGGCGCTCAAGGACCGGCCGGTCAACGTGGTGTTCATCGGCAGCTGCACCAACGCGCGGCTCTCGGACCTGCGCAGCGCCGCACGGCTGCTGCGCGGCCGGCGCATCGCCCGCGGGCTCACCATGCTGGTGGTGCCGGGCTCGCAGCAGGTGAAGCGCCAGGCTGAGGCCGAGGGACTCGATCGCGTCTTCCTCGATGCGGGGGCGGAGTGGCGCGAGTCCGGCTGTTCGATGTGCCTGGGCATGAACGGCGACGTGGTGGGGCGCGGTCAGTACGCGGTCAGCACCAGCAACCGCAACTTCGAGGGCCGCCAGGGCGCGGGTGCCCGCACCCTGCTCGCGAGCCCGCTCACGGCGGCGGCCTGCGCGCTGCGCGGGCGCATCACCGACCCGCGCGAGCTGATCTGAGACCGATGGAAGCCTTCACCACCCTCACCTCGCGCACCGTGGTGCTGCCGGCCGCCGACATCGACACCGACCAGATCATTCCGCCGCGCTTCCTCACCACCACGACGCGCGCCGGGCTCGGCGAGCACCTGTTCGCCGACTGGCGCTACGACCCGCAGGGCGCGCCGCGCGCATCCTTCGCGCTCAACCGCCCGGAGAGCGCCGGCTGCCGCATTCTGGTCGCGGGGCGCAACTTCGGCTGCGGCTCCTCGCGCGAGCATGCGCCCTGGGCGCTGCTCGATTACGGCTTCCGCGCCGTCGTCAGCACGCGGATCGCCGACATCTTCAGCAGCAACGCGCTGCGCAACGGCCTGCTGCCGGTGACGGTCGACGAGGCGACCGGAGCGTGGCTGCTCGCGCACCCGGGGGCGCAGCTCACGGTCGACCTGCCCGCCTGCACCCTCGCGCTGCCGGGCGGCACCGTGGTGAGTTTTCCGCTCGAGCCCTTCGCGCGCCACTGTCTGCTGAACGGCGTCGACGAGCTCGGCTATCTGCTGTCGCGCCGCGCCGAGATCGAGGCATACGAGCGCCGCCGATGAGAGCCCGGATCGTGGTGCTGCCCGGGGACGGCATCGGGCCGGAGGTCGTCGCCGCCGGAGTCGCCTGCCTGAGCGCGGTGGGTGAGCGCTTCGGCCACGCGTTCGAGCTCACCGAGCGCCCGTTCGGCGGCGCGGCGATCGAGGCGGCCGGCGAGCCGCTGCCCGCGACGACGCTCGAGGCCTGCCGCGGCGCCGATGCGGTGCTGCTCGGCGCGGTCGGTGGCCCGAAGTGGGCGGATGCGCCGCAGACCCCCGAGGCGGGGCTGCTGCGGCTGCGCCGCGAGCTCGGGGTCTACGCGAACCTCCGCCCGGTGAAAGTGCACCCGGCACTCCTCGGGGCATCCACGCTCAAGCCCGCGGTGGTCGAGGGAGTCGATCTGCTGTTCGTGCGCGAGCTGACGGGCGGGATCTATTTCGGCGACAAGACCCGCACCGCAGAGCGCGCCAGCGACAGCTGCATCTACAGCGCCGCCGAGATCGAGCGCGTCGTGCGGGTCGCGGGCCGTCTGGCACGCACGCGCCGCCGGCGCCTGACCTCGATCGACAAGGCGAACGTGCTCGAGACTTCGCGGCTGTGGCGCGCCGTGTGCGCGCGCGTCGTGCAGCAGGAGTTTCCCGACGTCGCCCTCGAGCACCTGCTGGTCGACTCGGCGGCGATGCAGCTCCTCCGCCGGCCGCGCGACTTCGACGTGCTGGTGACCGAGAACATGTTCGGCGACATCCTCACCGACGAGGCGGCGATGCTCGCCGGCTCCCTCGGGCTGCTGCCGTCGGCCTCGCTCGGCGACGCGCGCCGCGGCCTCTACGAGCCCATCCACGGCTCCGCTCCCGATATCGCCGGCCGTGGCGTCGCCAACCCCTACGGCACGATATTCAGCGTCGCGCTGCTGCTGCGCCACTCGCTCGGGCTCGAGCCCGAGGCCGCGGCGCTCGAGCAGGCGGCCGCTGCGGCGCTCGCCGCGGGGGCGTGCACGCCGGATCTCGTCCCGGCGGGTGCGCGCGCCGCGGGCACGCGCGAGGCCGGCGAGGCGGTGGTCAGCAGCTTGCGGCGGCCCGCGCGAGCGGACGCACCGTGAGCACCCGCGCGGCGCGCTCCAGCGCCCGCGAAAGGTCGCGGCGCAGATCCTCGAGCGCCTCGATGCCGATCGACAGGCGGATCAGCCCGTCGGTGAGCCCGGCGCGCTGGCGCGCCGCCGGATCCATGGCCGCATGGGTCATGGTGGCCGGATGCGCCACCAGGCTCTCGACCCCGCCGAGCGACTCGGCGAGCGAGAAGCACTCGAGGTCGGACACGAACTCGCGCACCGCGGCGTGACCGCCGTCGAGCTCGAGGGTCACTACGGCGCCGAAGCCGCGCTGCTGGCGTCGCGCGAGCGCATGGCCGGGGTGACTCGCGAGCCCGGGATACCAGACGCGCCGCACGTTGGGCTGGCTCTCCAGCCAGGCGGCGAGCGCGCCGGCGTTGCGAGCGTGATGCTCGAGCCGGGCGTGCAACGTGCGCAGGCCGCGCAACGTGAGGAAGCTGTCGAAGGGGGCGCCGGTGACCCCCAGGCAGTTGGCCCACCAGCAGAGCTGCTCGTGCAGCGCCGCCTCGCGTGCCACCACCGCCCCGCCCACGACGTCGCTGTGGCCGTTCAGGTACTTGGTGGTCGAGTGCACGACCAGGTCCGCGCCGAGCGCGAGCGGCTGCTGCCACGCCGGCGAGAGGAAGGTGTTGTCGACCACGACGAGCGCGCCGGCCGCGCGGCCGAGGGCGCTGGCAGCGGCAATGTCCGTGATGCGCAGCAGCGGGTTGCTCGGCGTCTCGATCCACAGCAGGTCGGTCGGCCGCCCGAGCGCCGCACGCAGCGCAGCCTCGTCGCCGAAGTCGACGAACTCGACGGCGCGCTCGCCGCGGCGCCGCCAGGCCTCGAACAGCCGGTAGGTTCCGCCGTAGCAGTCGTGCGGCGCGACGATGCGCGCGCCGGCGGGAACGAGGTAGCCGGTGAGCGTCACGGCCGCCATGCCGCTCGCCGTGACGACGGCCCCGGCGCCGCCCTCGAGCTCGGCGAGCGCCTCGGCGAGGAGGTCGCGCGTCGGATTACCCGAGCGGGTGTAGTCGTAGGCGCGCTTCTCGCCGAAGGCGCGGAAGGCGAAGGTTGCCGACAGGTGCAGCGGCGGTACCACGCAGCCGGTGGCGTCCCCGCATTCGATACCGGCGCGCACGGTTTGCGTGACCGGACCGGGAATCCTCTTCATGGGTGTCTCCGCATTGCCTGAGCCTCGCGCTCATCGGCCACCTGCGGAGCGTGCCCGCCGTAGCGGCGGGCCTGTCGCGTCCATCCCCGGCGTGCGGTGCCGTCGGCACCGCGTGGGGCTACGCAAACCGCTCATCTGTCGATTGTCCGCCCTTCAAGGCGGACACTCGCAGGAGTTGGCACCTTTCCAGGGTGGTTAAGCCTGGCGGTTGCCCCGGCGTCCAAGGGCCTATCCCTCAGCCGGTCTCGATGAGTTGCATGAGTTTAGGGCGCCCGGCGCCCGGTGCGCAAGCGCCCGGCCGCTTTCAGCGGGGCGCAAGCCCGAGCGCGTGCCGCTCGGCTTCCAGGGCTTCCACGTTCCGCCCCCGCGCCTTGAGCGAGTCGGCGATCAGCCGCCAGGCCTCGCTCTGAACCGGGGGGTTGGAGCCCGCCAGGGTGAGCGCCTTGCGCCCGAAGCCCTCCGCCTGCTCGGGGCTGCCATCGGCAAGCCGTACGCGGCCGAGCTCCACCCACAGCAGCGGGTCGTCGGGCTCGATGCGCAGCGCCCGCTCGAGGGTGGCGCCGGCCGCGCCGTACGCCCCGCTGCTCGCCTGGCCGTGTGCTTCCCTCACGAGGGCGGCGGTGACTGCGTCGAGGCGGGGACTGCGTGGGGGCACCGGGGGCAGCTGCTCCGCCGACCCGGGGGCCGGGGCTGCCGGCGGCACCGTGGCGCCCGGGGCCCCGGGGAGCTGCGTCAGGGGACCGCTCGCGGTGCAGGCGGCCAGCCCGAGCCCGACTCCCGCCAGCCAGGCCCACGACAGGAACTGCCCTCGCCGGGCAGCTCGCATCAGTGCACCAGGTTCCGCAGCCATTCGTGTGCGCGATCGATCAGGGTCGTCAGGCCCGGAAGGACGCAGCCGGGCTTGGCCGGTATGTCGGCGCTCGCGGGCACCGCGACCTCGACGGCGTCGTCGGTGCATCCGGGCGCGACCCGCAGTCCCGTCGGATACTCGATTTCCGTTGTCGCCAGCCCCTCGGGCATCGGCGCGCTCCAGGAGCGCGTGTGCAGCTGCGCCATGATGTGCGCCCAGACCGGGAGGGCGCCGGCGGAGCCCGTGAGGCCCGTCGGCGCATCGTCATCGTACCCCACCCACACCACGGCGAGGTGACTGCCGGAGAAGCCCGCGAACCAGCTGTCGCGGAAGTCCGAGGAAGTACCGGACTTGCCCGCCACCACCAGCTCCGGCGGCAGGTATGCCCGCGCCGCGCGTCCCGTGCCGCGGCTCATGACCGCCACCAGCATCCGGTCGAGCTGATAGACGGCCGCCGGGGACGCGACCGGGGTGACCTGCAGCGGAAAGGCCTTGAGCGCCTTGCCGTCCGCGTCGATGACCGCGCGCACGGCGCGCAGCGGACTGCGGAAGCCGCCGTTTGCCAAGCCGTTGTAGAGCTCGGCGGCCTCGAGCGGCGTGACGTTGACCGCACCGAGCAGCATGGCAGGCACCTGCTCCGGCGGCCGCTCGAGCCCGAAGCGCTGCAGGGTCGCGGCCACCTTGGGCAGGCCGATGTCGAGACCGATGCCGACGGTGGCGAGGTTCAGCGAGTCGGCGAGCGC
>DASSQU010000299.1:0-15000 GCA_035702325.1 Steroidobacteraceae bacterium | reverse complement strand
CGTCGAGCACCTCGAGCCGGCCGGCGGTGTCGCGCAGCTGCACCACCGGGCCATGGTCGATGAACAGTCCCGTGAGCGCGGTCGCCTCGGGAAGGTAGCCGCCGCCGTCGCCGCGCAGGTCGATCACCAGTCCGTCGACGTTCTCGCTCTTGAGCTCGCGCAGCAGCTTGAGCACGTCGCGCGTGGTGCTGCGGTAATTCTCGTCGCCGGCGTTCTGTGCGGCGATGTCCTGGTAGAAGCCAGGCACGGTGATGATGCCGACGCGGTAGCTGCGCCCGTTGCGAGCTACGGTCTTGATCTCCTTGTGGGCGGCCTGCGCTTCGAGCGTGACCTTGTTGCGCACGAAGGCGAGCATCTTCTCGGCACTGCCGGGAGCGGCGCCCGCGGGCAGCACCTGCAGGCGCACCGTGGTGCCGGCCTTGCCGCGGATGAGCTGCACGACGTCGTCGAGCCGCCAGCCGATCACGTCGGTGACCGGCCCTTCGGCGCCCTGGCCGACGCCGGTGATGCGATCGTTGGTCTTGAGCGTACCGGCGACCGCCGCCGGGCCACCCTCGATGATGTTCATGATGGTGACGTAGTCGTCGACCACCTGCAGCGACGCGCCGATGCCCTCGTAGTTGAGGCTCATCTGGATGCGGTACTCCTCGGAGCTGCGCGGCGAGAAGTAGCTCGAGTGCGGATCGAAGGCGCGCGCATAGGCGTTCATCAGATTCTCGAACACGTCCTCCGGGGTCACCTGGTCGATGCGCTTCAGCACGCGCTCGTAGCGCTTGCGCAGGATGTCGCCCGCCTCCGCCCAGGTCTTGCCGGTGAGCAGCAGCGACAGCGCATCGTTCTTCACGCGCTTGCGCCACAGCTCGTTCATCTGTGCCTCGCCGGCCGGCCAGGGCGCATGCGCGCGGTCGAAGTCGAAGGACTCGCTGAGGGTCCAGTCAGGCTCGGTATTGAGGAGGCTGAGCGCGTACAGGGCGCGCTCGCGGTTGCGCTGCTGGAAGCGCGCGAAGATCAGATACGCCGGGTCGATGGCCCCGGTGCGGATCATGTCGTCGAACTGATAGCGGTAGGCCGCGAACTCGTCGATGTCGCTCGCCAGGAAGTAGCTGCGCTGCGGGTCGAGGAACTCGAGATACCGCTGGTAGACGACCTCCGACATCTTGCGGTCGATCGGCGCGTGGCTGTAGTGGTCCTCCTCGAGGATGCGGCCGATCTTGCGCGCCGTGACGCGCTGCTGGTCGGTGGGAGCCAGCGCCCCGGGGGGCAGGAGCGACGGACTGGCCGGCGCCTGCGCCGAGCCGCCCAGGGCGAGCGCCGACGCCGCCAGCAGGCAGGCAGTTATCCACCCGGAGGAGCGGCGCAGGGGCTGGGTCATCGGGTCGGCTCGCAGTTTGAGTACACTGTTAAGGACCAAGGCTAGAGCGTGCGGTTCGCCCTTAGCAAGTACGGTCTTCACACCATCGAGCCATGAAGCCCCTGGCGGCGCTCCTGGGAATCCTGGCGGGGTCGGCCGTGGCCCTGGATTCGGGCCTGATCATGACCTGGATCGTGATCCTGCTGCTGCCGGCGGACGAGCAGCGCTTCGCGCCCGAGCATGCCCACCTGGTGCAGGCAATAGCGGTTTTCACCCTGGTTTCGGCGGCTTCGGGCGGCAGCTTCTACGGGGAGCTGACCGCGCGGCGCTGGCGCCTCGGCGCTCACGCGGCCACCGTGGCTGCGCTCGCCCTGGCGGTGTGGATGTACTGGCCGAAGTGAGGCGAGGCCGCCGGCCCTCAGCCGTCCCGCTCCGCCGGCAGCACGCGCAGCAGCGCGAAGAGGCCGCGCGCCACGAGCAGCAACGCGAGCGGTCCGAGCGCCACCAGCCAGAAGACCGCCGACCCGTGGACGAGTCCCACGAAGTAGTCGAGCAGCAGCGCGAAGGGGCCGGCGCGCGGATTGTCCCCGTGGGTATAGGGGCCCAGTACCCGCATTCCCGCAAACCAGACGATGAACGGCATGACGAGCAGACCGAACAGCACCGCGGCGCCCAGCACCAGCAGCTCGCGCCGCGCCCGGGGCAGGGCGGCGTAGGAGTCGCGGGCGCGCGTCAGGGGTTCGAGCAGTCGCGGTGCGGTCGGGGGCATCGTAGCCGGTTCGCTCTGGGACCATCCTGCCTTGCATCCGGGCGCGCCGGGCGCGTGCGGGCATAATAGCCTCCCCATGCAGAAAATCAGAGCGGCGGTGATCGGCGTCGGCTATCTCGGGCGGTTCCATGCCCAGAAGTACGCGCGCGCCGAGGGCTGCGAGCTGCTCGCCGTGGTGGACACCCGGAGCGAGGCCCGCGAGCAGGTCGCCGCCGAGCTCGGGACGCGCGCCGTCGCCGACCACCGCGAGCTGCTCGGCGCGGTCGACGCGGTGAGCGTGGTGACCCCCACGCCGGCACACTTCGCCATCGCCCGCGATTTCCTCGAGCGCGGTGCTCACGTACTCGTCGAGAAGCCGATCACCGAGAGCGGCAGCCAGGCGCGCGAGCTGATCGAGCTCGCCGCGCGCGGCCGGCGGGTCCTGCAGGTCGGCCACCTCGAGCGCTTCAACGCGGCCGTGCTCGCCGCCGAGCCGTACCTGAACTCGCCGCGCTTCGTCGAGTGTCACCGTCTCGCTCCCTACCGCGAGCGCGGCACCGACGTGAACGTGGTGCTCGATCTCATGATCCACGACATCGACATCGTGCAGACCATCGTCGCCGCCCCGATCAGCACCATCGATGCCGTCGGCACGCCGGTGTTCTCCGAGGAGATCGACATCGCCAACGCCCGCATCCGCTTCGAGAACGGCTGCGTCGCCAACGCCACCGCCTCGCGCGTGAGCCTCAAGACCGAGCGCAAGCTGCGGATCTTCGAGGACGACGCCTACCTGTCGCTCGACCTGCAGCAGAAGATCGTTACCCTGATCCGCAAGCGCCCCGCCCCGCCCCGTCCCGGGGAGCTGCCGGTGACCATCGAGGAGCAGAGCCTCGAGCCGGGCGACGCGCTCCGGGCCGAAATCGACTCGTTCCTCGGGTGCATCCGCAGCGGCGGCCGGCCGGTGGTGCCCGGCGAGGCCGGGCTCATGGCGCTCGAGACCGCGACGCGCATCACCGAGCAGGTGCAGCAGAGCCTGGCGGCGCGCCGGCCACGCTAGAATCGATCGCTCCATGACACCGGATCCTCAGCATTTCCGGCGCGCGGCGCGGCCGGTGACCGTGGCCGCCGTCCAGATGGCCTGCGACTGGGATATGCCCGGCAATATCGCCCGTGCCGAGCGGCTGGTGCGCGCCGCGGCCGCGCGCGGCGCGCAGGTGATCCTGCTGCCCGAGCTGTTCGAGACCCCGTACTTCTGCATCGAGCAGGATGCACGCCACCTCGCGCTCGCCCACCCCCTCGGCGAGGACCCGGCGGTGCGCCACTTCGGTACGCTCGCCCGCGAGCTCGGGGTCGTGCTCCCGGTCAGCTTCTTCGAGCGCGCCGGGCAGGCCTGCTTCAATTCCGTCGCCATCCTCGACGCCGACGGCGGCACTCTCGGCGTCTACCGCAAGTCGCACATTCCCAACGGCCCCGGGTACCAGGAGAAGAACTACTTCGCCCCCGGCGACACCGGCTTCCGGGTATGGCACACCCGCTTTGCGCGCCTCGGTGTCGGCATCTGCTGGGAT
Source organism: Steroidobacteraceae bacterium (assembly GCA_035702325.1). GTDB lineage: Bacteria > Pseudomonadota > Gammaproteobacteria > Steroidobacterales > Steroidobacteraceae > 13-2-20CM-66-19. Next base: position 11,333 of record DASSQU010000299.1, on the reverse strand, counting down.
CAGTGGTTTCCCGAATCCGCGCGCGTCATGGCGCTGCTCGGGGCCGAGCTGCTGCTGTTTCCGACCGCCATCGGCACCGAGCCGCCGCCCGCACTGCCGGTGAACTCGCGCGAGCACTGGCAGCGCACCCAGCAGGGTCACGCGGCGGCGAACCTCACCCCGCTGATCGCCGCCAACCGTTACGGGCTCGAGCGCTCGCTGCAGGACCCGCAGGGACTGTACCTGCGCTTCTATGGCTCCTCGTTCATCGCCGACGCCACGGGCGCGAAGCTCGCCGAGGCGCCCGAGGAGGGCGAGGCGGTGCTGGTTCAGAGCTTCGACCTGGAAGCGATCGCACGGCTGCGCGACAACTGGTTCGTGTTCCGCGACCGGCGGCCGGATCTCTACGGCGCGCTTACCTCGCTCGACGGTCGGCGGCCGGGCGGGAGCCCGCTCACGAAGGCGGACTCACGTTAAGGGGCAGTGTTGCCGTGACCCGGGTGCCCGAAGGCGTGGAGCTGATCTCCAGCGCGCCCCCGAGCCGCACCATTCGCTCGCGGATGCCCGCGACGGCGACGCCCAGCTCGCCGATCCCCCGCCTGGCTTTATCCAGCGACTCCTTGGAGATTCCCCGACCCTCGTCACCGACTTCCAGTATCAGCTCTTCTCCACGCTCGGTGAGCCGCACCCTGGCGCGCGCGTTGCCTGACAGATGCAGGACGCTCGACAGACATTCCTGCACGACGCGGAACAGGGCGAGGTCGGCCTGCGGATGCAAGCGCTTGAGTCGTTCCGGGAGGTCGAGGACGACGGACGTGCCGGTCTGCCTCTGGAATGTCTCCAGGTGCGCACGCAGGGTCGCCAGCAGGCCGTCACTCTCGAGCGCCTGCGGGTGCAGCAGATAGGCTACGGTGCGGATCTCGCGCGACAGGTACTCCGCCAAGGAGATGGAGTCGCTGATCAATTGGGAGCTGAATCCCTCGGCGAGCCCGCTCGACTGCGCCTGATAGAGCTTCGAGATCAGCGCGGCGAAGCCGGGGCTGGTGCTGTCGTTCAATGCGTTGGAGATGCGCCGGCGCTCCCGGTCCTGCAGGTCGATCAGCCTGCCGGAGAGCCCTTTGAGAGCTTCGTCGGCCTGTTTGCGCTCCGTCAGGTCGCGCGTCACCTTGCCGAAGCCCACCAGTTCGCCCCCCTCGGCGCGTATCGCGGTGATCGAAGCACTGACCCAGAAGCGCGAGCCGTCCTGGCGGACGCGCCAGCCCTCGCTTTCCGCGTGGCCGTCGGCTTCCGCAGCCGCCAACAATTGCGCTGGAACGCCCCGCTCCAGATCCTCGGGGGTGTAAAGGCACGATATGTGCCGCCCGACGATCTTCTCCGCCGGGTATCCGTTGATGCGCGCGGCGCCCTCGTTCCAGGTGGCGACGCGCCCGTGCGCGTCGATCATGAAGATCGCGCAGTCCCTGACTGATTCGACCAGCAGGCGGAAGCGCCGGTCGGTGTCCGCCAGGGTCTCCGTGCCGGGGTCCGACGGCGCTCGACTCGGCAATTCGCTGGCACCTGGCGGCAGTTCAGGCGCCGCTTTTACGGGTCGACCGTGCGCGAGCGAGGACTTCTTCAAGGTGGTCATGCGATATAGCGCATGGGTGGCCGCGCGCCATCCGGCCGATACCGGATGCGCCGCTCGGGCGGACTCCCCGGCTGCGCGGCCGGGGGTGCGTCCGTGGTGGAGGCGGGGGGAATCGAACCCCCGTCCGCAAGCCCTAGACTTCAGGCTCTACGTACGTAGCTGTCTCTTTGTTTCTCGCGCGGCGCTACCCGAGCAGCAGGGAAGACGCAACGCCAGCGGACGGTGACTCTTAACGCCCCGACCCGTCGCACGCGCGGAGCGCGATCCTGTGAGCGCGTCCCCTGAGTCGGTCGCACAGGCACGAGCCGGTCAGAGGTCAGCTGCGGTTAGGCAGCCAGAGCGTAGTTGTCGTCGTTGGCAACTATGAGTTGCAGCATTTTTAACGAGGGCACTGCGCCTCGGTACGCCCCTGAAGGTTCGTAACCCGCGTCGAAACCGGTCGCCCCCTTCACGGTACCGGCGCAGCATACCTCAAAGCGCCTCGGTCCTGCCGGAGGTGCCGCGCGCGCGGTCCCGGGGGTGGTGAGGCGCCTCAGCCGCGGCGCAGGAGCCGTGCCTTGTCGCGCTGCCAGTCGCGGTCCTTCTCCGCGGCGCGCTTGTCGTGCTGCTTCTTGCCCTTCGCCAGTCCCAGCGCGAGTTTGGCGCGCCCGCTCTTCCAGTACAGCTCGAGTGGCACCAGCGTGTAGCCGCGCCGCTCGACGGCGCCGATCAGTCCCTGCAGCTCGCTGCGCTTCAGCAGCAGTTTGCGGGTGCGCACCGGGTCGGGCGTCAGATGAGTCGAGGCGGAGGGCAGCGGCGCGAGATGCGCACCGATCAGGAAGGCCTCGCCGCCGCGCAGGTAGACGTAGGCTTCCCTGAGCTGCGCGCGCCCGGCGCGCATCGCCTTGACTTCCCAACCCTGCAGCGCGAGTCCCGCCTCGTAACGCTGCTCGATGAAGTAGTCGAAGCGCGCCTTGCGATTCTCGGCGATCAGGCGGAGCGGGGCGTCGGCTTTGGTCATTCGCTGAGGCTAATGGGACAATGAGCCATGCGAGAGGTCAAGCGCTCGGCGCTCGTCAACCGGCCGCCGGCGAGGCTGTTCGCGCTGATCAACGACATCGAGAGCTATCCGCAGTTTCTGCCGTGGTGCACGCACGCGAGCGTGCGGTCGCGTACCCGGGCGGAGATCGTCGCCACCATCGGCGTGCGCCAGGGGGCGCTGCACGGGGAGTTCACTACGCGCAACTCGCTCGAGCCCGACCGCAGCGTCCGTATGCAGCTCGTCAGCGGGCCGTTCCGCACACTCGAGGGCCGGTGGCTGCTGACGCCGGTCGATGCCGGCGGCTGCCGCGTCGACCTGGAGATGCGCTTTGCGTTCCGCAACGCGCTCACCGGGCTGATGTTCGAGCCGCTGTTCGCGCACACCGTCGGCTCGCTGGTGGAGGCGTTCGTGGCGCGCGCCCGCGAGCAGCCGTGAGCGCAGCCGCCCCCGGCAAGCGCTGCACGGTGGTCTACGCGACCCGTGAGCGGCAGTATCTGTGGACCGTGGAGCTGGCGCCGGAGGCGACCATCGGCGATGCGCTGGTGGCGGCGCGGCGCGCCGCCGGACCCGCAGCGGGCCTCGATGCGCGCCTGTGGGACTCCGGTCCGGTCGGCGTATTCGGTGAGCCGCGCGGGCGCGGCGAGCCCTGCGCCGACGGCGACCGCATCGAGATCTACCGGCCGCTCGAGCGCGATCCGCGCGCGCGCCGGCGCGAGCGCCTGGTTGGCGAGCGCCGCAAGGGCGCGCGCGGCGGCTGAGCGGCCCAGCACGCCGGGTCCTCAGATCTTCGGGAACACCTCGACCGAGCCCTGCTCGGGTGCGCGCGGGGCAGTGTCGGGCACGTTGTCGCGCTCGAAACGGCTCACCTTGTCGCCCTGGAAGAACACCGTCAGGTGGCGCTGCTCGGGCCGGTGCAGGCGGCCGCCCTGGAAGAAATAGACGTAGTCCCAGCGGTCCTTGTCGAACAGGTCGGGAACCATCGGCGTGCCGAGCAGGTAACGCACCTGGCTACGCGTCATGCCGACCTCCAGCTTGGCCACGGTCTTGCCCTCGAGGTAATTGCCCTGCTGGATGTTCATGCGATAGACGCAGCCGCAAAGCAGCGTCGCGGCGAGCATCAGGGCCGCTGGTCCCGGGATGAGTAGGCGCATGCGGGTGCGATGGGCGATAATCTGGGCTCGGGAAATGATACCTGATTGCGGATCGCCCGCGCGCCCCACTCCGGGCGTGCCGGACGTTCGCCGGAGAGTCTCGGGTGGAAGGCAAGGACCTGCGCAAGGCCGGTCTGAAGGTAACGCTGCCGCGGCTGAAGATCCTCGAGATTCTCGCCGGCAGCACCACCCGGCACCTGTCGGCCGAGGACATCTACCGCACGCTGCTCGAGTCCAACGAAGACATCGGCCTCGCTACCGTCTATCGGGTGCTCACCCAGTTCGAAGCGGCCGGACTCGTCACGCGCCATCACTTCGAGGACGGCATGGCGGTGTTCGAGCTCAACCAGGGCACGCACCACGATCACATCGTATGCGTCGATTGCGGGCGCGTGGAGGAGTTCATGGACTCCGGGATCGAGCAGCGCCAGACCACGGTCGCCGGTGAGCTCGGCTTCTCGATCCGCGATCACTCGCTGATTCTCTACGGGCGTTGCGAGCGGCCGAACTGCCCGTACCGCAAGCGCAAGAGCGGCCCGTAAGGACCGCGCGGGGCGCAGCTAACGCCGCCTGGCGGCCGGTGGACGCCGGCCGCTCTCCCCCGGCTCGCCCGAGCCGGCGCGCGCCGCCCCCGGCCCCGTGCGCGCCAGCATCTCGCGGGCGTGCTCGCGGGCCCGGGCGCTGACCTCGATTCCGCCGAGCATCCGCGCCAGCTCCTCGACGCGCTCCTCGCCGGTGAGCGCGGCGAGCGTGGTGCGGGTGGTACGGCCGTCGGTGAGCTTGGTGACCCGCAGGTGCTGGTGCGCCTGGCAGGCGACCTGCGGCAGGTGCGTGACGCACAGCACCTGGCCGCGCTCGCCGAGTGCGCGCAGCTCCCGTCCGACGATCTCCGCGACCGCGCCGCCGATGCCGGCGTCCACCTCGTCGAACACCATGCAGTGCTCGTCGGGCGCGGCGCACGACACCTGCACCGCGAGCGACAGCCGCGCGAGCTCCCCGCCCGAGGCCACCTTGGCGAGTGCACGCGGCGGCTGGCCCGGGTTGGCGGTGACGCGGAATTCGATGCGGTCGATGCCGTGCTGGGTCGGATCGGCGTTGCCGTCCTGGGTGACGTCGGCCTCGAAGCGGCCGCCCGACATCCCGAGCGTCTGCATGCGCGCGGTGATGTCCTTGCCGAGCGCGCGGGCGGCCTGCACGCGCTTGCCGGAGAGCTCCTGGGCGAGCGTGCGGTAGGACTCGAGCGCCGCGCCGAGCTCCTTGCGCAGCACCGCGAGGTCGATATCCGCGCGCTCGAGCGACTCGAGCTCGGAGCGCAGCTGCGCGCCGCGCCCCGCGAGCTCGGCGGGCGGCACGCGGTGTTTGCGCGCGAGCTCCTCGATGGCGGCGAGCCGCCGCTCGACCTCGTCCTGGCGGGCGGCATCCACGTCGAGCGTGTCGCGGTAGCGCTCGAGCTCGCGCGCCGCCTCGCGGATGTGCACCGACGACTCCTCGAGCGGAGGCAGCAGAGCACCGAGCCTGGCATCGAGCGCGGCGAGGGCGCGCAGCCCCTGCAGCGCGCGGCTGACCGCGGCGTGCGCGCTGGCGGCATCGTTCTCGTAGAGCTCACCGAGCGCCGCCTGGGCCCCGGCGGCCAGCCGGCCGCGGTTGCTGAGGCGCGCACGCTCCTCGGCGAGGCCGGCGATCTCGCCCTCCTGCAGGCGCAGGCCGGCGAGCTCCTGCACCTGGTAGCGCAGCAGCTCGAGTCGCGCATCGCGATCGCGCGCCTTGCTCTCGAGCTCGAGCGTACGGTTGAGCAGGCCGAGCCACACGCGGTGGGCGATGCCCACCTGAGCGGTGAGGGCGGTGAGCGCGCCGTAGCCGTCGAGCAGCTCGCGTTGCGGGCCGCTGCGCGTCAGCGACTGGAATTCGTGCTGGCCGTGGATGTCGATGAGGATGCCGCCGACCTCGCGCAGGGACTGCACCGCCACCGACTGGCCGTTGAGATAGGCGCGCGAGCGTCCGTCGGCGCCCACCACGCGGCGCACCACCAGCTCGGCGCCCGCGCCGACCGACTGCTCCTCGAGCCATTGCTTGAGCTCGCGCGGCGCGCGGCCGAGATCGAAGGTGCCGGAGACCTCGGCGCGCCCGGCTCCGTGGCGCACCACCTCCGCGCCGGCACGGCCGCCGGCGAGCAGCTGCAACGCGTCGACCACGATCGACTTGCTCGCGCCGGTCTCGCCCGTCAGCACCGTGAGCCCGGTGCGCAGCTCCAGCTCCACCGCGTCGATGATGGCGAAGTCGCTGATCTGCAGGTGGGTCAGCACGGGGCGCTCAGCGCTCGAAGCCGCCCCGGCCCCAGTGCAGCTTGGAGCGCAGCAGCTTGTAGTAGTCGTGGCCCTGGGGGTGCAGCAGCGTCACCCGCTCCTTCGCGGCGCTCACCTCGAGGTGGTCACCCGGGGTGAGGGCACCGAGCAGCAGTCCGTCGCAGGTAACGTTCGCCTGGGTGTCCGGGCGCTCGAGCAGCGCCACCTCGACCACCGAGCGCAGCGACACCACGATCGGACGGTCGGAGAGGGTGTGGGCGCAGATCGGCGCGATCACCAGCGCCTCGAGGTGCGGCTCGATGATCGGTCCGCCGCACGACAGCGCATACGCGGTCGAGCCGGTGGCGCTCGCGACGATGATCCCGTCGCCGTCGTGAGTATTGACATAACGCTGGTCGATACGCGTCTCGAAGTCGAGGGTGCGGCCGGTGTCGTGCTTCTGCATGACCACGTCGTTGAGCGCGAGCGCCTGCGCCAGGCGGCCGCCGGTGCCGTGGAGGCGCGCCGCGAGCAGCGGCCGCTCGTCGGCCTGCAGTCCCCCGCGCAGCGCGGCGTCGACCGAGGGCAGCAGGTCCTGGGGCATGATGTCGGTGAGGAACCCGAGCCGGCCGCGATTCACCCCGAGCAGCGGCACCCCGTGGTGGGCCACCAGGCGTGCCGCGTACAGCAGCGTGCCGTCGCCGCCGATCGCAATCACCAGGTCGGCCCGCTGGCCGAGCGACCCCTCGGGCACGCGCACCACCGCCGCGGAGTCGATGGCGGGCGATGCGTCGCTCACCAGCACCTGCACGCCGCGGCTGTTGAGGTGCGGCAGCAGTGCGTTGAGGGTCTCGGCCACGCGCGGATCGGTGAACCGGCCGATCAACGCGCAGCTGCGCACGGGAAAAGCCATCGCTTTGGTCTGCCACTGGCGCCCCGCCGCCAACGCGAGGCGGGCCTTTGTAACACGCTGGCGCCGCCCCGGGCCAATGCTGCGGGGCGTGAACCGGGCCCGCGGCCCCCGGGGCGGCCGCCGGCGCGGCGGTCTGGGCCGCGCTTGCTTGACGCTCACCGGGCCGCGTGGCTAGCTTCCCGGCTATGGCGCACGAAGCTCGGGACGAGGTCTTGGGCGAGCGGGCTCAGCACCTGCTGCGGATACTCATCGAGACCTACATCCGCGAGGGGCAACCGGTCGGCTCGCGGGCGCTGTCGCGCGAGTCCGGGCTGCAGCTCTCCTCGGCGACGGTGCGCAACGTCATGGCCGACCTCGAGGAGCTCGGCTTCGTGTCCTCCCCGCATACCTCCGCCGGCCGCGTGCCGACCGACAAGGGTTACCGGTTCTTCGTCGACACGCTGCTGCAGCTGCGTCCGCTCGACGAGACCGCGAGCGCCGAGATCCGCCGGCAGCTGGAAGCCAACCGCGACAATCCCACCGCGCTCATCGCCTCGGTGTCGCAGCTGCTCTCGAGCGCCACGCAGCTGGCGGGCGTGGTCACGGTGCCGCGCCCGCGCCAGGCCTCGATCACCCAGATCGAGTTCGTGGGGCTGTCGGAGAACCGGGTGCTGGTGGTGCTGGTGTTCAACGACCGCGAAGTACAGAACCGCATCCTGCAGCTCGAGCGGCATTACTCGCCCGACGAGCTCAAGCGCGCCTCGAACTACCTGAACGAGCAGTGCCGCGGGCGCACGCTGCGCGAGGCACGCCAGGAAATCCTGCGCGAGCTCTCGGAGGCCCACGCGCACATGAACCAGATCATGCTGGATGCGATTTCCGCCGCGCAGCAGGTGTTCGAGAGTGGCAGCGAGGGCCGGCTGGAGTACGTGATCAAGGGCGAGACCAACCTGATGGGCGTCGCCGAGCTCACCAGCGTGGAGAAGCTGCGGCGCCTGTTCGAGGCCTTCAACGAGAAGCGCGACTTCCTGCACCTGCTCGACCACAGCCTGAGGGCCGAAGGCGTGCAGATCTTCATCGGCCACGAATCTGGCTACCAGATCCTCGATGACTGCAGCGTGGTCACCTCCCCCTACGCCGCGGGCGACGCCGTGGTCGGAGTGCTCGGGGTGATCGGGCCGACCCGCATGGCCTACGAGCGCATCATCCCGATCGTCGATATGACCGCCAAGCTCCTCGGCGCCGCCTTGAATTCGCGCCGCTGAGCCCCACGCTGCCCCCGGCGGACCCGCCCGTCCGGCGGCGCGCCGTTCCGGCAGGTTTCTTCCGCGGAGGTTCCTTGAAGATGAGTGCGAAGGAGTCCCGAGAGGCCCTGGCAGGCGCTGCCGGCGACCCCCCCGACGGGCCGGCGGGCGAGGCGGCCGACCTGACGGACCTCGAGCGTCTGCAGCGGGCGCTCGCCGCCGCCGAGGAGCGCGCCCGCGGCAACCTCGAGCAGTATCTGCGTGCCGCTGCCGAGCTCGACAACGTGCGCAAGCGCGCCGCGCGCGATATCGAGGCGGCCAACCGTTACGGCCTGGAGAAGTTCGCCGCCGAGCTGCTGCCGGTCGCCGACAGCCTGGAGGCCGCGGCACAGAACGCCGGGCCGGCGGATGCCGGGAGCCTCCGGCAGGGGCAGGAGGCGACGCTGCAGCTGCTGAAGCGGGCGCTGGAGAGGCTCGGGGTGAGCCCCATCGACCCCCTCGGGGAGCCCTTCGATCCGGCCCGGCACGAGGCGATGATGACCGAGGCGTCCGCCACGGCCGAGCCGGACTCGGTGCTGAAGGTGGTGCAGCGCGGCTACGAGCTCAACGGCCGGCTGCTGCGCCCGGCGCGGGTGGTGGTTGCCCGGGCCCCGGGATGAGGGCGCCAGCCACGGCGGGCTTGAAAGGGCGGCCCGGGATCCCTAAGAAGGACCTCCAGAACGTCCCTCTTTTGAAAGAGAATTCCGGCGGAGTGACCCCATGGCAAAGGTAATCGGCATCGACCTCGGCACGACCAACTCCTGTGTGGCGATCATGGAGGGCGGCAAGCCGCGCGTGATCGAGAACAGCGAGGGCGACCGCACCACCCCCTCGATCGTGGCCTTCACCAAGGACAGCGAGGTGCTGGTGGGCCAGCCGGCCAAGCGCCAGGCGGTCACCAATCCGCAGAACACCCTGTTCGCGATCAAGCGCCTCATCGGACGCAAGTTCGAGGACGAGGTGGTGCAGCGCGACATCAAGATGGTCCCGTACAAGATCGCCCGAGCCGACAACGGCGACGCCTGGGTCGAGGTGCAGGGCAAGAGAATGGCCCCGCCGGAGATTTCGGCGCGCGTGCTCATGAAGATGAAGAAGACCGCCGAGGACTATCTCGGCGAGGCGGTGTCCGAGGCGGTGATCACCGTGCCCGCCTACTTCAACGATTCCCAGCGCCAGGCCACCAAGGACGCCGGGCGCATCGCCGGGCTCCAGGTGAAGCGCATCATCAACGAGCCGACCGCGGCGGCGCTCGCCTACGGGCTCGACAAGCAGGGCAGTGACCGCAAGATCGCGGTCTACGACCTCGGCGGCGGCACCTTCGACATTTCCATCATCGAGATCGCGGAAGTCGACGGCGAGCGCCAGTTCGAGGTGCTGTCGACCAACGGCGATACCTTCCTCGGCGGCGAGGATTTCGACCTGCGCATCATCAATTTCCTCGCCGAGCAGTTCCAGAAGGAGTCCGGCGTCGACGTGCGCAAGGACCCGCTCGCCATGCAGCGCCTCAAGGAGGCGGCCGAGAAGGGCAAGATCGAGCTGTCTTCGACGCAGCAGACCGACATCAACCTGCCGTACATCACGGCGGATGCCTCGGGACCGAAGCACCTCAACATCAAGCTCACTCGCGCCAAGCTCGAGTCGCTGGTCGAGGACCTGGTGCAGAAGACCGTGGCGCCGTGCAAGACCGCGCTGAAGGATGCGGGGGTCTCCACCGGCGACATCGCCGAGGTGATCCTGGTCGGCGGCCAGACGCGCATGCCGCTGGTGCAGAAGTACGTCAAGGACCTCTTCGGCAAGGAGCCGCGCAAGGACGTCAACCCCGACGAGGCGGTGGCGGTCGGCGCGGCGATCCAGGCGGGCGTGCTCGCGGGCGAAGTGAAGGACGTGCTGCTGCTCGATGTGACGCCGCTGTCGCTCGGCATCGAGACGCTCGGCGGGGTCATGACGCGCCTGATCGAGAAGAACACCACGATCCCCACCCGGGCATCGAACGTGTTCTCGACCGCCGATGACAACCAGACGGCGGTGACCATCCACGTGCTGCAGGGCGAGCGCGATCGCGCTGCCGACAACAAGTCGCTCGGCAAGTTCGACCTGTCGGACATCCCTCCGGCGCCGCGCGGCATGCCGCAGGTCGAGGTGTCCTTCGACATCGATGCCAACGGCATCCTCAACGTGTCGGCCAGGGACAAGGCCACCGGCAAGGAGCAGAAGATCGTCATCAAGGCCTCGAGCGGCCTCGGCGAGGAGGAAATCAAGCGCATGGTGCGCGATGCCGAGGCGCACGCCGAGGAGGACAAGCGCTTCCGCGAGCTGGTCGAGACGCGCAACAAGGCCGACGGCCTGATCCACGCGGTGGAGAAGTCGCTGCAGAGTCTCGGCGACAAGGTCGATGCCGGCGAGCGCGCCAAGGTCGAGTCGGCGGTGTCGGACCTGCGCACCGCTCTCAAGGGTGACGACCGCAACGTCATCGTCCGCAAGACCGAGGCGCTCGAGCAGGCCGCGGCGGGCATCGCGCAGCGCGCCTATGCCGCGCAGCAGGGCGCCGCGGGACCGGGAGCCGCAGCCGAGGGCGCGGCGGCGGGCGGCACCGGCGCGCAGTCCGGCGGCGGCGCCGGGGCGGCGGGCCGCGAGGACGTGGTCGACGCGGAGTTCGAAGAGGTCAAGGACAAGGGACGCAAGGCGTCTTAGTCCATTGGGCAAAAGTCGCCTGCGGCTCTTTTGCCGGACCGTAGCTTCGCTGCCGGCGGCAAAAGGCGTGGCTTTTGCCGCCTGCGCTGGCGTTCGATAACAAATAGATGCCTAAGCGCGATTACTACAAGGTGCTCGACGTACCGCGGACGGCGACTGAAGCGCAGATCAAGCAGGCGTACCGGCGCCTGGCGATGAAATATCACCCGGACCGCAACCCCAACGACCGGGAAGCGGAGGAGCGCTTCAAGGAGGCCAAGGAGGCCTCCGAGGTACTCACCGACCCGCACAAGCGCGCGCTCTACGATCAGCACGGGCACGCCGGCGTCGAGGCGGCGTCGCGCGGCGGCGGGCGCGGGGGCTTCGGTCCGGGCGATGCCTTCAGCGATATCTTCGGGGACGTATTC
>DASSQU010000298.1:0-2551 GCA_035702325.1 Steroidobacteraceae bacterium | reverse complement strand
CGGGCGCATCACCAAGGCGGATGTGCTCGCCGCCCTGGAGCAGCCTGCGCCCCAGGAGGCATCTGCGCCGACGCCGCCCGCCGGGCCGGGCGAGCGCCCGGAGCAGCGAGTGCCGATGACCCGGCTGCGGGCGCGCATCGCGCAGCGGCTGCTCGAGGCGCAGTCGACCCAGGCGCTGCTCACCTCCTTCAACGAGGTCGACCTGACGGCGGTGCAGGAGCTGCGCAACCGCTACCGCGAGCCTTTCGAGAAGCAGCACGCGGTCAAGCTCGGCTTCATGTCGTTCTTCGTCAAGGCGTGCATCGAGGCGCTGAAGAAATTCCCCGTCGTCAACGCCGCGGTCGACGGCAACGACATCGTCTACCACGAGTACTACGACATCGGCGTCGCGGTCTCGACCGAGCGCGGCCTGGTGGTACCGGTGCTGCGCGATGCGGACGGCAAGAGCTTCGCGCTCCTCGAGCAGGAGATCGCCGCGTACGCGCGCCAGGCGCGCGACGGCTCGCTCGCCATCGCGGACCTCACCGGCGGCACCTTCACCATCACCAACGGCGGCGTGTTCGGCTCGCTGCTGTCGACCCCGATCGTCAACGCGCCGCAAAGTGCGATCCTCGGCATGCACAAGGTGCAGGAGCGGGCGATGGTGGTGAACGGCCAGGTGGTGGCGCGGCCGATGATGTACCTGGCGCTCACCTACGATCACCGCATCATCGATGGACGCGAGGCGGTGCAGTTCCTGGTCGCGGTCAAGCAGGCCCTCGAGGACCCGGGGCGGATGCTGCTCGGAATCTGAGGGACCGCGGCCCCTACCACGGCGGACACACCGATGAGCAACGACGGCAAGCAGGCCCCGGGCGGGGCCGATTCCTTCGACGTGATCGTGATCGGCGGCGGCCCGGCCGGCTACCCGGCGGCAATTCGCGCGGCGCAGAACGGCCTGCGGGTCGCCTGCATCGACGAGTGGAAGAACCGCGACGGCAGCGCCGCCTTCGGCGGCACCTGCCTCAACGCCGGCTGCATCCCCTCGAAGGCGCTGCTCGAGTCCACCGAGCTCTACCACCGCGCGCGCGCTGAGTTTGCGGTGCACGGCATCCGGGTCGGCGAGGTCGGCCTGGATCTCGCGCAGATGCAGAAGCGCAAGAGCGGGATCGTCAAGGCAATGACGCAGGGCATCGTGGCGCTGTTCAAAGGCGCCGGCGTCACGCCGCTGCAGGGTCACGGCACGCTGCTGCCGGGGCGGCGCGTGCAGTTCGCCGCGCACGATGGCGCGCGCCGCGAGCTCGCCGCCCGGCACGTGGTGCTCGCCTCCGGCTCCGTGCCGATCGAGCTGCCCCCGGCGCCCTTCAGCGCGCCACACATCATCGACTCCTGGGGTGCGCTCGACCTGGAAGCGGTGCCGAAGCGCCTCGGCGTCATCGGCGCCGGCGTCATCGGGCTCGAGCTCGGGAGCGTGTGGCGCCGCCTCGGGGCCGAGGTCACGGTGCTCGAGGCGCTGCCGGACTTCCTGGCCTTCGCCGATCAGCAGCTGGCGCGCGAGGCGCAGCGGCACCTGCGCAAGCAGGGGCTCGACATCCGCCTCGGCGCCAGGGTGGACGGCGCCCGCGTCAAGGGCGGGGCCGTCGAGGTCGCCTACAGCGACGCGGGCGGCGAGCAGCGCCTCACCGTCGAGCGGCTGGTGGTCGCGATCGGCCGCCGCCCCTATACCAGGGATCTGCTCGCCGCCGGCACCGGCGTCGAGCTCGACGAGCGCGGCTTCATCGCGGTGGACGATTCCTGCCGCACCGGGGCCGAGGGCGTGTGGGCGATCGGGGACTGCGTGCGCGGCCCGATGCTGGCCCACAAGGGCAAGGAAGAGGGGATCATGGTCGCCGACCTCATCGCCGGGCGCTTCGGCGAGATGAATTACCGGGTGATCCCCGCGGTCATCTACACGGCGCCGGAGATCGCCTGGGTGGGCCTCACCGAGGAGCAGGTCAAGGCGGGCGGCCGCGAGTACAAGAGCGGCGTGTTCCCGTTCCTCGCCAGCGGCCGCGCGCGCGCGCTCGAGCAGGCGAGCGGCTTCGCCAAGATCCTCGCGGCGCGCGACGACGACGAGATCCTCGGCGTGCACATCGTCGGCCCGATGGCCGGGGAGCTGATCGCCGAGGCGGTGCTCGCCATGGAGTACTCGGCGAGCAGCGAGGACCTGCAGCGCACCATCCATGCGCACCCGACGCTGGCCGAGGCGGTGCACGAGGCGGCGCTCGCCGCCGACAAGCGCTCCATCGACTCGCTCAACCGCTGAAAAGCGTGGCGCGCGCCTTCAGTCAGCCGCGCCGCCGCGCCTCGATCACGTTGGCGACCCCGGCAAGCCGGCGCAGCAGCCGCGCCAGCTGCTCGAGATCGGCGACCGGGATGCTGAGCGCGAAGTGCGCGATGCCGGACTCGTGGTCGGTGCGCGAGTTGACCGCATCGATGCTGAGGCGCTCGGCCGCCACCACGTCGGTGAGGTCGCGCAGCAGCCCGCGCCGGTCGTAGGCGCTCACCGAGATCTCGACGCCGAGGGTCTCGG